>JAEZIV010000403.1 GCA_023436515.1 Bacillota bacterium | reverse complement strand
GATTCTATTGACATACGCGACTTTAACGTAGGTTTTATTCCAAAGTCCAGACCAAGCTTTCAGGTTCAGGGCGGAACTGTAGATCTGCAGCCTGAGTTCAGAAATAATATGGGAGAGATAAACGGTGTGACCTATTCCTATAGACCCGGTGGCGTACAATTTTCCTATAAACCTGGAAATGTGGACATTCGTATGAAGTCCTATGGTTCAATAGATATAACCTATACAGGAGATAATGTCGATACATTTATTTGATATAGTTATACAAGAGCCTCATAAAAAGGACCTGAGGGGGAATTATTCTTCCCCACTGTGTGCTATGACTAATGCTTTACTGAACAGAACTATTACTGATGATGTGACTTTTGAAATCTTAATTAATAAAACTAGTCTTGTTTCAGCGTAAGATTGCAGAGATAAGACTATATTTATAATGTAATAGTTGGTTTTATAAGCTATAATAAAGATATATTTTATTTGGAGTATGTTAGGTCGAAGTTTGCAGGACTTAACTCTGCCGGAAATGGAGATTGTATGATTCTAGAAACAAAGCATTTTGGCCAAATAGAAATACATGAGGAAAACATTCTGAGCTTTGAAGAAGGTTTAATGGGCTTTGAGGAGGTCAAGAGCTTCGGACTGATACCAAATGATGATCCTGAGTCACCCTTTTGCTGGATACAGGCCATAGAGAACCCTGAGCTTGCATTTGCAATTGTAGATCCCTTTGCAGTAAAGAAGGACTATGACTTTGAGTTGGGTGAAGAGTATATAAATGCTTTGGAGATTAAGGAGCCCTCTCAGGTAGCTGTTTACTCAATAGTAGTAGTTCCTGAGGATTTGGAGAAGATAAGCATGAACCTTAAGGCACCAATTGTAATAAACAAGGATAACAAAAAGGCTGCACAGGTAATACTTCAGACAGATAAATATACAGTTCGGCACTATATATTGGACGAGCTCCGAAAGCAGGAGGTGTAGCTATGCTGGTACTCTCAAGAAAAAAAGGCCAGGGAATAATGATTGGTGATAATATAGAGCTCACTATCATAGATATTCAAGGTGATCAGGTAAGACTGGGAATAGATGCACCAAAAAATGTTTCTATATACCGTAAGGAGATATTCCTGGAAATTCAGGAGGAAAACAAAAAAGCAGCAAATGTAGGTGTCGTGGATTTGGGGTCAATTCTGAAGAAGAAGGAATAGCTTATAAAGAGTTTGTTGTAGTTTAACCTAATAAATAACATACAAGAGGGATTTTACACTAGTTAGTAAAATTAATAATTATTTGATAAAAAACTATAAAATTTTATAGTTTTTTATTTTTTTCTCTAAAGTATTCTAAAAAAAGTACGATATATTAATCAAGTAGGAAAGTACTTACCTTATACCGGCCGGATAAAGTGGAATACAGGCCTACATACCATACGGGAAAGGACTCCCGTAGTAAAAAATAAATAATCATGGAGGATTATTATTATGAGAATTAATCACAACATCGCAAGTATGAACACCAACAGATCATTAGGTGTTAACAGAGGAAATACTCAGAAGTCACTTGAAAAATTATCATCAGGTCTCAGAATCAACAGGGCTGGAGACGATGCAGCAGGTTTGGCAATATCTGAAAAGATGAGAGGTCAGATCAGAGGTTTGGATCAGGCTTCAAGAAACGCACAGGATAGTATCTCAATGATACAGACTGCTGAAGGAGCTTTAAGCGAAACTCACTCAATTCTTCAAAGAATGAGAGAACTTTCTGTTCAGTCAGCAAATGATACCAACACTGATGCTGACAGAAAGGAACTTCAGGCTGAAGTTAAGCAGTTGCTTTCCGAAATCGACAGAATCGGAAACACAACTGAGTTCAATACCAAGAAGTTACTTGATGGTAGCGCTAAAGGTGTAGCTGAGGAAGTTAAGGGTTCAGTATCAGTTAACAATAATTCAGCTGTTAAAATCGAAAAATCAGATATTGATACCTTGAGTTCAGCATTAAGTACTGGTAATAGTGCAGCTGATGTAGATGGCGCATACATGATTATCAGAACAGGTGACGATTCAGCTACTACTGGTTTCTCTGCTGGTGATTACACGATCATTAAAAAAGATGGAACAAAGGTTTCAGGTGATGACTTTATATCACTTACAGATACTGGGATAACTCTCGGAAGTGAGTTGCTGACAGGTACAGCTACCGCAACATTAACTGTTTCAAGCTTAGATACGGGTATGAAGGTTGGAGACAGTATTACTTTTGTATTAAGTAAAAATCAAGCTGCTAGCAGTAACCTTGATGGTTCAATCGTGGCTCAGATTGGAGCGAATTCAGGGCAATCTATGTTCGTATCAATGAGTGACATGAGATCACAGGCAATCGGTGTTGATACAATTGATATTTCTACTAAGTGGGGAGCAGCTACTGCAATCGAAACTGTTAACAATGCAATTTCTAAGGTTTCACATCAAAGATCATCACTTGGTGCTGTTCAGAACAGACTTGAACACACAATCAACAACTTGGATACATCTTCAGAAAACCTGCAGGCTTCTGAATCACGTATCCGTGATGTAGACATGGCTAAAGAAATGACTGAGTTCACAAAGAATAACATCTTAACTCAGGCAGCTCAGGCTATGCTTGCACAGGCTAATCAACAGCCACAGAGTGTTCTTCAGTTATTACAGTAATTAGTTTTCATAAAAAGAGGCAAAGGCGAAGGCCTTTGCCTCTTTTCCAATATATACACTGTCAAATCAAGGTGATTTTTGTTTATATTTGCAACATTAAATGCTAAAATTATAGTAATTACTTAATCTAGATGAGGTAAAGAGTGAAAATATCAGCTTGCACAATAGTTAAAAATGAGGCACTTAATATTGCTAGATCAATCAAGAGCTATAAAGATGCTGTTGATGAGATAATAATTGTAGATACAGGATCCACTGATAATACAGTTGAGATCTGTAAGTCTCTTGGAGTAAAGGTTCTGCATTTTGAGTGGTGTGATGACTTTTCTGCAGCGAAAAATTATGCTCTGAGATATGCAAAGGGAGATTGGATAATATTTCTTGATGCTGATGAGTGGTTTGTTCCTAAAATGAAACGTTCATACTTACTAAATGTTTTAAGAAAAGTTGATCCGAGAGCAGAGGGACTTTTGACAACCTTTTGTGACATTGATGGTAGTTCGGGCAGAGTTAAGCTCAGAGGGGTGATTAATCGTATATTTAGGCATACCCCACAGATAAAGTATTATGGGAGCATACATGAAAAGGTATTGAGTAATGGTCATAATATGACTCTGCAGAAAGTTCCTGAAATTGAGATATTCCATTCGGGGTACTCCAAAGACTTAATGGAGTTTAAAGCTAAAAGAAATCTGGATTTATTATACAGTCTCTATAATAAGGGAGAGGTATATACAGAACTATACTTCTATTTATGTAGAGAAAATTGCAATATTAATAATGTTGATGAAGCAATCAAATTTTACGATCTTTTAATGAAACAAAAGGACGTAGATGAGATTATTAAGGGTAAAGATACACTGATTTGCATATATGAAATTGTGTATTTTATGATGGTCGCCAACCCGGATAAGTTTACTCAAACTGATATAGACAAATTACTAGAAATGGCTATTAATAAGTATCCGGAATTGCCTTTACACAGTTTTTTAATTGGAGTGGAAAAATTAAAAGCTAAAGAGTACACGACTAGTTACGAATGGATAACTAAGGCTATTAACGTAAATAAAGTGTATACCGGAACTTATACTAATAAATTTGTAGGGCTTCTAGCAGATGCCTACTTTAAACTGGGTTATATCAGACATAAACAAGGGGATTTAGGGGATGCTATTGGTCACTATGTTGAAGCAATAAAAGTGGCTTCAATAAGCGAACTACCGTTCCTGCTGACTAAAGTATTAAGTATTGTTGGAGAACAGCCTCAAGAAGAGATAATTTTTCTTCTCAATAGTATTATTGATATAAGTAATAAAGAGAAGCTGGAGTGCATCTTATGTGTTCTAAAAAGGACAAGGCTTCATAAAGCTTTTACTTACTATGCTGTAAAGTATAACCAAGAATTTGATGGGCAGGACGAAACAACATATCTTGCAATGATGCTGTTAGGTCAGGGAGAATTAGTAGTAGAGACTGCCATTGCCTCAAATGAAATTGCAAATAAAAAACTAGCTGATTCTCAATTAAGAGACAATGAGAAAGCTGAATCAAATCTAAGTGATCAGTATCATGGTGATAACAGTGATTTCTCTATAATTAAAAACCAAGACATAAGCGATGGAAATACGAAGTACGTTAACTGGCAGCTAAGCTATGCGGTAATAGCCATTTTGTATGATAGAAGAACTGATTTATATATTAAGCATAAGGAGGTTTTCAACAATCCGCAAAGGGAGATAATTGAAGCCTACCTATATGGAAACAAAATAATGAAGGTAACGGATGAGTTGAGAGAAGCCTTTGATAAGCTGTATAATCAGGTGCTTTATCTTTTTGATGATATAAAGCTTAATGAATTTAAGAATATTCTCGAAGAATACTAATATGTTATGTTAAGTATAACGATTAGTCAGCTGGATTAAGATACAACAAAAAGGGGAAAGAACTATTGAGTGACAACAAAGCTTACCGTAAAAAAATAGACGATACTTTGATAAAAATACAAGAGCTAATAGGAAAAGTGGACTCAAAGGTTCTATTTGAAGAGCTAGACAATATATTGAAGTATAGACCTTTAACTTCTTTATATTTCAATACTTTAGCTGAAGTATATTTATCTGAGAGAAGGTATGACGAAGTCTTTTCTACTTTAAGTGGAAAAGAAAATTGGTGGTACCCTTCTCCTTATGCTGTTCAATCGGCTAATATTTTTTCAAAAGCGTTTTCTGCAGTTGGGGATAATTTTCACTCTGATCAATACAAGGTATTAGAGTGCTATTTATCAGAGGTATTTCAGATTAAGGGAGCATCAAAACAGCTTCTAGAAGAGTACACTCATGAAATGGCTATACTCAGTGAACAGTTTATTAATAATACTGAGGAAATACCCAATACCGTAACAGAGATGTATATAATATATTCAAAATTGTGGCGCTTTGTCGAAGGGGCCATTATGCTTGTTCTCGAAACTAAGCTCCACGGAACACAAAGTACTGGCTATGACATTAATACCTATACAAATGAATTCCGGATTTTTGAGTCTAATATCGGATTTTTCATTGAATGTGCCATTACAGAAAGAGATGAAAGCTTTTTACTTATTGCTGATGAAGCAAATGATATATCAACCTATTTAGTAATGGCTAAAGCTTTAGCATTACTTGGGAAGAAAGTCACACTCATTGCAAATACCATCCAGGTTGAAGTGGAAAACCAAGTATCAATAGAGGATACAGTAGACATAAGCATCGAGAATAAAGAGACTAAAGATGGATATGATCTGATTCGTCCTATGGAAATAATATTAAATGGCGAAATTCTAGGAGATAATTCACTTTTAATTATTGATAAAGTATTAATGAATACAAAAGATGAGTACACTAATTTGATTACGACGAGAGGTATTTTTGACAATCTGTCGGATACTGAAGTATTTAACATGCGTGTTCAATGCCTATCACAATTTAGGTGGGAATGTTATCCTGGCTTCCTTATGTTTGGATACATAGGTAAGTATACATCATATATTGATAGAATTTATAATATTAACTATGTTGAACAAATATCCACCAAAAATGAATGTGAATTTTCTATTATTATTCCTGCACGAAATTCAGCTTATACTCTTCAATATACTCTCCAAACTTGCTTGGAGCAAAGAGGTATCTCTGAGAGTGAGTATGAAATCATAATTTCGGATAATTCAGATCGTGAAAATAATGATATATTTAATCTGGTTCAAAGGTTGAATGATAAAAGAATCAAGTATTTCCGGACTCCACGTAATCTTCATTTAACAAGGAGCTTTGAGTTTGCTTTTAGTAAAGCAAGAGGTGAGTTTATTATCCCAATCGGGTCAGATGATGCTATTCTTCCATGGGGGCTTGAAACCTTGAAACGGTGTATTTTACAGTATCCTGATGATGATATATTTGCATGGATTAGAGGATTTTTTCAATGGTCTGATTCAAAAACCTCAAGCCAGGCCGGTAGATTTGTAATACCAGATTATTACAAAAAAAATATATATAGAATACAGGAGTGTGATTGTATTTCCAAATTAAAGGAAATAATTGATTCTGATGCAATTAGGTTGTATGGATTACCAATGCTATATATCAACTCAGGATTTAGGAGGAGATATCTTAATAAGATACTGAAAAAAACAGGGAGAATTCTCAATGGCTACTCTCAGGATATTTTCATGGGGATATTAAGTCTTTTAATAAATGAAAGATATATCAATATTGATTATCCTATTACAATTGCCGGGATGTCAGAGGGTTCCCTGGGAGCCAGATCACTTTCAGAAAAAATAGATAATCAAGCCTTAACAGAGAATTTTAAGAGCCTAAGCGATTATGCAAGCTTTGGGGTTCCTGTTGTTGGTAGGATTAAGTTTTTTCTCGGTAATACTGATACTGCTCTATTTTGGAGCCAGTTACTCTATTTCTTAGAAAATTTATACCAGAGAGATGTATTACATCAATTATTAGATAATCACGATTGGATAAAAACCTTTAAGGTCATATGTAGTAAGCTAAATGTAGTTGATTTAGATTATAGTATGTCACTCAATATACTACGGCATAGTGCCTATTACTTAGGCAATGATATCGGTGAAAAATTTGACCAAGAGATTTATACAACAGTATTGGAAAAGGTATGTCAGGTAATTGAAAATAATGCACCGAGTAATTATTTTACCGGGTTTGGTGAACGAGGGCTTGCTCTAGATGCTAGGAAGTTTAATGTTTCAAACGTATATGAAGCAACAAAGCTATTTGAAAATATTGCAAATCTATAGTGGATTAATTAAATTATTGCGATTAGTTAATGTAATATAACTAAAGAGGGACTTACATGATAAAATTATCTGATTATGTATTCGAATTATTGAAATCAAAAGGCGTACAGCATGTATTTACATTGACAGGCGGCGGTATTATGCACTTGGTTGACTCCATGGGACATAGCGGCATGGAATATGTGTGCTGCCATCATGAGCAGGCAGCTGCTATTGCCGCTCAGGCTTACGACATGTATCAGGAGCAATTAAGTTTATGCTTGATAACTACAGGGCCGGGCGGAACTAATGCACTGACAGGAGTGGCTGCTGCATATGTGGATTCAACACCTGTTATATATATGAGTGGGCAAGTAAAGCGTTCTGATTTTGCATCTCTGAGAGGTGTACGGCAGTATGGAGCACAGGAGAATGATATTATCTCCATGGTAAGACCAGTTACGAAGTATGCTGTTCTAGTGGAAGATCCAGAAGAAATCCGTTACGAGCTTGAAAAGGCTGTGTATTATGCTACACACGGAAGGAAGGGTCCTGTCTGGATTGATATTCCACTAGATGTTCAGGCAGAAATGATTGATGAAGCAAAACTTCGTTCATATAAACCTGAAGAAGATGAGATGCTTCCGGAAACAGATAGGTTGGAACTGGCTCAATCTCTATCAGAGGGCAATGAAGAGCTTTTCGAGGCCGTAGATTATACCATGGAGCTATTAAAACAAGCAGAGAGACCGGTTATCTTATTAGGTCAGGGTATGGTATCTGCCAAGGCAGAGGAGCTAGTGAGGGAGTTTATAGCAAGAACCGGAATTCCTGTATTGGCTACCTGGCGTGCGCTAGGCTTTATGGGTACAGATGAGAGTGGCTTTTTTGGTAGTCCTGGCTTACAGGCTCCGAGATATTCAAACTTGATTTTGCAGCATTGTGATACCCTAATAGTGTTAGGAAGTCGCATGGACAATATGATTACTGCCTTTAACGAAGAACATTTTGCATTCCGTGCAAAGAAGATAGTTGTAGATATAGATGAAAATGAGATTAGGAAGCTGTCTATGACTGAAGTATACCCGGTTGTAGCAAATGTTAAAGCTTATATGGGTGTACTACTGAAGAAGCTAGCTGAATCTAAGTTAGAAACAAGTCAATATAAGAAGTGGCTGGATAACTGTATAAGGCTTAAGGAGCGTTTTCCAATTTATACAGAGAAGCAAGATTTGGTTGAGGGAGTTAACCTGTATAGGGTTACTGAAGAGGTATCAGCCTATTCAAAAGTAAGCGATACCCTTGTTATCTCTTCTACAAGCAGATGTAATACTGCCGGACATATTGCTTTTTCACATAAAAAGGGCCAAAAGACAATCTCGTCCATGGGTATGGGCTCAATGGGCTTTGCTATTCCCTCAGCAGTTGGAGCATATTATGCAAATGGTAAGAACCGCGTTATTGTACTTGAAGGAGACGGGAGTCTTCAATTAAATATTCAGGAACTAGAAACCATTGTTTCTAACAGGATTGATGCGAAAATGTTCATCTTTAATAATTCAGGCTATGCTGCAATTACAGCGATGCAGGATAGAAATTTTGATGGCTTTTATGTGGGAAGCAATGAGATGAGCGGACTTCATATGCCGAATTTGGAGAGAATTGCATTTGCATATGATATACCATACGTGAGAATTGACCGTGAAGATGAGATTACTGAGAAGGTAAAAAAAGTCATGGAAACAGAAGGTCCGGTTATTTGTGATATTATCGGGTCCCTGTGGTTTGACGAAATCCCAAAGTGTATATCCAAGGTAGATGAGAAGACAGGGCAGCGTGTATCCGCCTTTCTTGAGAATCCGTATCCCTATTTATCAGAAGAGGATATGCAAAGGATTACTGATGAGCTACTAAGTAATTAAGAATGTAAGATATAAACTAATAGATAAACTGAAGACAAGGTGGGTGGAAAATGTCAATATTTGATAAACCATTGTTTATTTTTGAGATGGCAAATAATCATCAGGGAAGTGTTGAACACGGAAAGAAAATAATACGTGAATTAAAGAGGGTAACAGCTTCTTATAATGAGTTCAACTTTGCAGTGAAATTTCAGTATCGGGATTTGGAAACCTTTATTCATCCTGAATATGTCAATCGTGAGGATATTAAAAATGTAAAAAGGTTTAAGGATACAAAACTCACCCAGGAACAATTTCTGGAACTGAAGAGAGAAGCCGAGGAGCAGGGCTTCTATACAATATGTACGCCCTTCGATGAGGTATCTGTGGATAGAATTATAGAACATAAATTTGATGTAATTAAGATTGCCAGTTGCTCCTTTACAGACTGGAATCTTTTAGAGAAAATTGCTGAACAGAAGAAGCCGGTTATTGCTTCAGCAGCAGGCAGCTCGCTGGAAGATATTGATCGAGTGGTTAGCTTTTTTCGTCACCGCCACATAGAATTTGTATTGATGCATTGTATTGCTGAGTATCCTGCGTTGAGTGAAAATCTTCAGATGAATCAGCTTACATTGTTCAGAAATCGCTATGCTGGAATTCGTATTGGATTTTCAACTCATGAATCACCGGAAGACATGGAGCCTATAAAGGTGGCCGTTGCTAAAGGCGCAAAGGTTTTTGAAAAGCATGTAGGTGTAGAGACTGATACTATTAAGTTAAATGATTATTCTGCAAGACCTGATCAGGTAGAAAAATGGCTGGCTGCTGCCAGGAAAGCTTATGCTATGTGCGGGGTAACTGGCACAAGATATACAGCCAGTCCTAAGGAAAAGGCTGATTTGGCCGCTCTTCAAAGAGGCGTATTCGCAAAGCGTGATTTAATACCAGGACAAAAGCTTGATATGAATGATATTTATCTTGCATTTCCTTCCCAAGAAGGACAGGTTCTGGCAAGTCATTTGTCAAAATACAGCAGGCTTACATTAAGAGAAAACCACATTAGTGAAAACAAACCCTTAATGCTCAAGGATGTGATAATCCTGGATGATACAGCGCGTATACGTGATATTGTCTTTAAAATAATGGTATTGCTTAAAAAAAGCAATGTTGTAATTCCGGTAAATAGCACTTGTGAGATTTCTCATCATTACGGGCTGGACTTATTTGAAGAGACAGGTGTTACAATGATTAATTGCATTAACCGAGAATACTGCAAGAAGCTCCTGATAGTTTTACCAGGCCAGTCCCATCCGATACATCTCCATAAGCAGAAAGAGGAAACATTTACGGTGCTTTTTGGTTCACTGATAACTGAGTGTGACGGAGAAGAAAAAAGGGTTTGCACCGGGGAATCCATGGTTGTTGAACGTGGTGTAAATCATAGCTTCCGGTCAGAAGAGGGTTGTGTGTTTGAAGAGATTTCCACAACACATTACGGAAACGATTCCTTTTACGATGACGAGGTAGATTTGGTAAATCCAAGGAAGACAAGAGTTTATATAACTAAGGAAATGATGAGGGATTTAAAGGTATAGGTTTGTTACAAATATATAGATGGAGGAATAGGATGAGCTTATCTGATAAGGAGCAGGTTGGAAGAAATTACTTAAAAGAGAATAAACCTTATGTATATGATAAAGTATCAAAATTCACAGAAAAATATAACCGTGGTGAAAGTATTGCTATAATCCAGCTACAGTACAACTACATATGCAATATGAGATGTGAACATTGCTCCATCAAGCGTTTTCAGGGGGCTAAAGATAAACGCAAGCTGACTCCTGCTGATGTTGCAGTTCTTTCAAAGCAGGCGGATGATATGGGATTGGCAAGGTTTGTTATAAGTGGGGGAGAACCTACTACCTTCCCTGATCTTGATGAATTGGTAGCTGCAATTGATCCTGAGAAGTTTTATATTAATTGTGACTCAAACGGTTTTCTACTTGCAGAAAAGGCAGAACACATGAAGAAAATCGGTATCGATCGTATTCAACTCAGCATTGATAGTCTTAATGCAGAAGAGCATGATGCATTCCGTCGTATGCCAGGGTCACATGCCAGAGCTATGGAGGGAATCAAGGAATGTCAGCGTATTGGACTTCCGTTGTATATACAAACAGTAGTAACTAAAGATCGGCTGCACTCGGACGAATTTATCCATTTCTTAGAATTTTTTAATGGGATGGGTCTAAATGTATTTGTTTCTTATGCAAAGCCTGTTGGTGCGTGGGAGGGCCATTTTGATAACTTAATTGATAGAAAAGACATGGCTTATATGAGTGAACTTGAGAAAAAGTATGGTGTTTGTACACATCTGACACCAGGATATGGATTGGATATGGGTTGTATAGGAGTAAAGGGATTCATAACTGTTACTCAATATGGTGATGTTCAGCCGTGCCCATACATTCACACCTCAATCGGTAATATTTTGGATACACCACTGAAGGATATCATTCAGACTGGGCTTAATATAAAGCACTTCGGAGAGCACGTTGATACTTGTCTAATTGCGGAGGATTTACCGTTTATTAAGAAATACGTGGCTGGTCATATTTATGGAAAACCAGTACCCGTGCCTTGGACAGAAGTATTTGGTGAGGAAGATAAGACACATAAGCCATATTGGAGATAGTTATGGCTATTTATGTAGTATATAGTTGAAAAAGTTCTTTCTAATAATAAAATAGACTTAATTATAGAAGTAATCAGGAGGTAAAATGGCGCTGACAAGAGAGTGTTTTGAACCATGGTATTTTAGAATCATACATGCTGGTGGATTAATTTGTCCATGTTGTGCAATGAACGATTCCGATTATGGAGACTTTATTCTTGACTATATTATACCTAAATCTAAAGGCAAGCAACATGATGATATTTTTAATAATGATGCAGTAAATGAATTAAAAAAGGGATTGTTGACAGGAAATTTACGTCCAATGTGCCAAAACTGCGCAATAGCTCCTAAGAGATTAATAACTACCGATGAGTTTCAAAGGAAACTTGAGAACAAGTTTATAAGGTGGGGCATTGATTATACTGGCTTTTCTGACTATTCAAAAGTTGATGTTATTAAAAGAGCTGGAATTGGTTTAACGAACAGGTGTAATTTAAGATGCATCTATTGTAATCAATCTGTATTGGCCGAAAAAAACCCATACTTTAAAATGGACTTTCCGGAAAATAGCATGATGGACTGCCTTGATATGCTCGTTAATAAGGGTGTTACATTGATTGAAACAGGTGTTTTCGGTGAGGTTACACTGCATCCCAAGTGGTGTGAAATCTTTACAGAGTTTCATAATAAATATCCGGATATTGAACTTTCATTAACAACAAATCTTTGTAAAAAGTATACGCATGATGAGATCCAATTATTAGCAGAACATAAATATTTGCGTGTGAGTATAGATACGCTTGACCCGGAACTATTTGGGCGAATTAGGGTAAACGGTAAACTAGGTGTAGTACTTGACAACTTGGATAGATTAGAAAAAGCTATTGACATGAAAGGCTATGAGAGAAATCGTATTCAAATTTCATCAGTTATCTGCAATCTAACTTGGAAATCGATTGAAGAAGTAAGTAATTATGCATTTAATCATGGCTACGCATATAGCGCGAATAATCTTGAGTTACGACCAAATTCAACTGGTGCATATGATGGGGTTTTAAAACCAATTGAGGATCTTTCATCTGAAGTTAAAGATCAAATTAAAAAAATACTTGAGCAGGTAGAAAATAAAGCGAAGGAGTTTGATGGAAGATTTAGTTCGAATGCTGGAATAATTGAAAGGGCTATAGCAAATTACAATAAGTTTGAGCCATATAATGATAATCCAGTATATAAGCAATTTAAAGAAACATTTATACATGGAAATCCAAACATGTTTTTAGGTATAGAGTATGATTATTTTAATAATCAGTATGAAGGTATAGTAATGAAGAGGGGAGAGACTCTTCCATTAAAGTTAAATAGCAAATATGATACAATTATTGTGAGAGAAGTTCATGTATATAAAAAGGGAACATGTTCATCAAAATATAACCAACGAGTACAACCAGATTATAGGAAAATGATTAAAGTAAGTAATGACTTTTTATATCAACCTAATTTTAAGGAAGAAAATATAGAATATGTTTTATTACAAGTACTAGACTGGTGGAAAGAAGGAGAAAATTAATGAATTACTTATTTGTTATGCCAAGATTTATTCAAAAGGATGGAGATCCATATACGTTTCCGCTTGGGATAGCATATGTAAGTGCAAGTTTGAAACTAGTCAGGACTAATGTTTATTGTTAGCGTATAATTGAAGGAAAAAAAGTTTATTCAAGTGACATAATTGCACAAATACGGCCGGACATTATACTCATTGGTACAAATGCACCAATCACTAACGCAGCAATTAAACAATATATTACAAAGATATACCCAGCGATAAAGGAGATTTTTAATCTTAATAAGTAATTGTTCGAGGTATTAATCGGAAAGGTTAGAATATAAATGAATGACAGTATTGATAAAGTACGAATTTTATTACCCACATTTAATCAAAAACATCTGATAAGAAAAACCTTAGATAGTATTAAAGTACAGACATATTCTGAAGAAAATATTGAAGTAATAATTGTGGATTTTGGTTCAGACGATGAAACATATGAATGGATGTTTGAGTATCCACTAAAGCATCTGGCTATTTATAGAAAAAAGGTACAGGTTAGAGAATCATTGAATTATTACTTGGTTAACAAGCTATCTTCTATGAGTACTCGCATGCATAACAACTATATTATTGAATTGCAAGCAGGAGATGTTCTGTATCCGGGTTTTATCAATAAGTGTGTTAATTTGATGAACGAGTATAAAGATGAAGAGGTGTCAGGGATTATATGCGAAGCGATAATAGATGAGGGCAGTGATGTACTCAAAAGGCAAAAACCACTATATAACAGTGACCGTGTAATTACGAGAAAAGACAGGTTACAGTATCTTACTAAGGGGATTGCGCACAAAGTTATTTTTTTTGATAAGAGGAAAGGGATGGGTCCAGGACCAAATTTTAATGGATGGTTATATTATGATCCACATTACTGGACTTATAGATTCACAAAGGGAAATAATGAGAGTTTGCTCTATATACGTGAAGAAGGTGGATGTGTTATATGTGACACAACAAATAGCAGCAATTTACTTCAGCAAATGATCGCTACATATGTATCAATTTTACAATTTATAAGAACGTATGAAAATAGTGAAATTGATAGAATAACTACCCAAGATCAAGACGAAATATTTATTAATTGTGCTTATCTTTCTCTCATAAAGGCATGTGAATGTGCAAAGCAGGGTGATTTAAGAGCTGCAGAGGATTGTTGTCTATTTTCGAAAGTAATTTGGCTTCCGATAGAGGAAACTGATATATATCAGAAAGTACTTAGGATGCTGAATGATCAAAATCATAATATATGTGCTCTATTGATCGAGGAGATAATAGAAAGAGCAGATGGAGGTAAACACTGTGGATGAAAAATTACCTATGGTAAGTATAATGATTCCAAACTTTAATTATGGAAAGTATCTATCGACTTGCCTCGATAGTGCTTTTAATCAAACATATAAAAACATTGAAGTGCTATTACTTGATAACTGTTCCGAAGACAATTCAATGGAGATTGTTAAACCGTATATAAAACATGGGTTAAGGCTATGTAGAAATCCATATAACATCCTTTCGTTTTCATATAAAATTTTAGCAGACATGGCAGAAGGAAAGTATATCATGCTTTTGCCATCTGACGATTACATTCTACCTGGGTTCGTGGAAAAATGTGTTTCAATTTTTGAGAAGTATCCTAATGTTGGGTATGTGCATACTGAAAGGAAATTTATTAATGAGAATGGAGAAGAGCAAGATGAAGAGCCGTTTTACAGTTGTAGTTTTATAGCACCTGGAGAGGAAGTTATGCCAGTTTACATGATGACAACGGTTGCACACCCTGCTCAGGGAATGTACAGAGCATCTACTTTTCGGTCTGTAGGAGGGTATTCACAGTATGTGGAACACACAAATGCTGATAAGTCATTATGGTTTTTACTATCTGGAGTATCGGACTATGCTTATATTCGAGATCCGTTAGCAAGGGTTAGAGTAGGACAATATACTGAAACTTTTATTTCTCAGGTAAATTTTCAACATCCGCTTTTGATGGTTTTAACATTAATGTACTTTATTGATTATGCAAAAGAAAATGATTTAAGCAGGGTAATAGAAAGAGAAGATATGGCAAAGGAGAAATTTGCTGTTGAAATGCTGGAGTTTTGTGCTGGAATGTTGATTAATGAGAATTATGAGGTTGCTCAGAAGTATCTCGTATTCTGTAAGATATTGGACAGACGAATCGTTGAAAATTATACTTATTGTGAGTTAGATAGAATGTGTAAAAGCCGATTAGTTAATAAGTCTAAGTTAAGGGAAATGTTTATCAGAAATAATAAGAAACGAAATTATACTCCTCCAAATAAATATATACCTCTTTAATAGGAGATGGTCATTTGGACAAGCCTTTAGTTAGTATTTTAATACCAAACTTTAATCATTCGAAATTTCTAGAACAATGTATAGAAAGTGCTTTAAACCAAACCTATATGAATCGAGAGATCATTGTCCTTGATAATTCATCGACAGACACTTCAATTGAACTAGCATTGAAGTATACTAAGTATGGTGTTAAAATTTGCAGAAATCAATTTAATATTCTTAACCAAAGTTATCGTATCTTAGCGGAACAATTGGCTAATGGAAAGTACTTTATTCTTCTCTGTGCTGATGATTACCTACAATCTGATTTTATTGAGATAGCAGTAGCAATAATGGAAATGTATCCAGCGGTAGGTTATGTACATGGTGAAAAGGATTTCGTTACGCAGACAGGTGAAGTTATTGAATTAGAGCCGTTTTATAAGTGTAGTTTTGTGGCACCGGGGCGTAATACGATGCCTATTTATATGGTAACAACGATAGCCCATCCTGCCCAGGGAGTGATAAGGAAAGATGCATTCAATAAAATAGGAGGATACGATATGGAAATAGACCATTTGAATGCAGATCGTTCATTATGGTTTTATCTTTCATATTATTATGATTCGGCATATATTCAAAAGAAAATGTGTTGCATAAGAATTGGGGAACAAACCGAAACAGTAATCACCCAAAAGAATTTTCAACACCCAATTTTGTGCCACTTAACGATCAAAAATTATGTTAAATATGCAAAAGAAAAAAACTTACCTCAGGTATATAATCGTGAAGAAGAGTCATTGATACGTCTTTCGTTAGAATTCATAAGGTATGCGGGAGGTATGTTATATATAGATGATTATGTAAAAGCTAAAGCTTATTTAGATTACTCCAGAATATTAAATAGAGGAATTATTGCGAATGAGTTGTATCAACGGTATATAGAGATGCTTGATTTACAGAAAATTGATAAAGGGTACATTTTGAAACAAAACAGCCTATTGTATAAGCACAAAAGAAATTATGAACCTCCAGAAGGGTATAGAAAGATAGATGTTGATGAGGTGTTGATAAATGAGGGATGTAAGGGTTCAGGTGTTGATTCCAACATATAACAATGCGTCTGAAATAAATAATACTTTAGATAGCATATGGAAGCAAACTTTTCATAAAGAAAACATATATGTAACAGTAGTAGACTTTGGATCAACAGATGGAACTTTGGATAGTTTATTTTCTTATGATAAATATCATTTGGGAGTTTATCAAAAAGAAGAACAGAAAAATGCAAGACTTCGAGTGGCAGAAGCTTCTAAAATACTTGATCATATCAGTTGTGGAGGTAAGTATTGTCTATTCGCATTATTGTATCCTGGTGACATTATGTATCCCGATTGTATTCATAAATGTGCCACAGCCTTTATTGATAAATACAATCTAAATCCAGTGTCATTGATATGCGAAGCTGACATTACTCTAATTGATGGAACAATAGTAAAACAAAAACCTTTATATCTAGAGGATAGAGTTATTGATGGTACGACAGAGATTGTTGATTATGTCAAGAGGGAGTATAAGCACCAAATCTTTGAAATTGGGTTATCCTTTTATAGTGGGAGAAATAGATCTATTGGTGAAATGAATGAAAAGCGTTTTTGGAATAAGTCAGCTAAAAAGTGTATTGAAAGAAACACTATTTATTTAAGAGAAGCATTGGTTTGCACAAGGCAGATACTTTATGATAATGAATTTGAAGAAATCCTGCTAAGGTGGGAGTCAATAATTTCAACTCCTAGGTTTTTTATAAACAGATTTGGAGACATGTTTAGTGATGATTATGAGCAGCTAGCGAAAAATAATCTAGCGGAATATGCATTATGGCGCAGTTGGATATTATATAGCAATAAAGAGCGACGTAAAGAAATGGAAGACTGTTTTCTGATATCGAGCGTGATTAGCCCACAAATAGAATGCAGTGAAATACATCAGTTACTCAAGAATTTATTATTTAATAATGACATTTCTGTTGTTGATACAGTCAGAAAACATTTTACTTATTAATTCAAATAATTAATGTAAAAAAAAGGATTATACATTAACCCTAAGAAGATTTATATGATGGAGAGAGCTATGTACAATAATTTGGATTATCGACTAAACTCCTTAATTATGAAATACAAGATATATGGAGAATACGAGAAATTCCCATATAAGATGAAATCAATAGAGATTATTAACCGTTTCTTAGATCTAAATAAAAAAATTCTGGTTGTATCCAATAATTCAACTGATATTGAGATGTTTTTTTCGACACTTTATATAAGAGAGGGAAATAATGTTAAGAGATGTACCTATCGAAAGGATTTAAAGAATCTAGAGGAGTATGATCAAATATGGAATGTTGATTTAGATTGGAATGATAAGAAGTACGCACTTTTAAAACAATTACCCCAGGGGAAAGTTATTAATTTATACGAGTTTTTATCGGAGAGAGGATTGGATATTAGTTGGGATTTTTATAATATTTATAAAGTTTCTTTTATACGTGCCTATGGAGGTTCATCTGATAACTATCGTAATATCGATTGGTATAGTTTGTATTTTTATGCAAAAAACAGGTATGATAAAGAGAAAACGAATACAAATTTAATGAACCTGATTTTTATGTGTCTGGAGATTAGAGATTTTGAACAAGCATTTACTTATATTGAGTTATCTGAGGACCATGGAATAATATCGTTTAAAAATGAAGTAACTGAATTATTACGGGAATTAGAAAATAAATTAGTAAAAAGAAAAAATGACATTATAATAAATTGGATTGACGCACTAGATTATGGAAGCATTAATAAAGAGAATATGCCTTATTTATATGAACGTCAAAGTGAAAGCCAGTGTTTTTTAAATGCATATGCATCATCCCCATTTACGGCAGCCGCATTAAATGCATTATTTGCTCATATAACGATGCTGGATGACGAAGGATATAAAATGAAGAAAATATCATCCAGGAACTCAAAATTAATTCAACTATGCATAGAAAATGGGTATATTTTTCGATATTATGGAATGCATAGCAAGTCATTTAAACCTGAATACACTAGTACATTAAAGCATTATCGTTCCGCTACAACAGGACAGATAAACTGGAACGTATTATGCGATATGAATGAGATTGATAGACGAATGGTTGTAGTAGCACATAACATGGCTGAAACCCATCCTCCATTTAGATCATGTCTTGCAGATGCTTATTATGTTAATAAAGAATCGCTTAGTTATAGAAACGTCAATCTAACAGAATGTAAAGTACGTGGGAAAATATATGTGGATAGAATCATAAAGTGGTATAATGCTTTTTTAGTAAATGAAGATACCATGGTATATTTAAGTGATCATGGCGATCCAAGTACAATAATAACAGGGACATGGCGACCGCATGTAAACTTCTTTATTTTTAAGAAAGATTTACAACCGTATATTGAAAATCGAAATTTCAGTATGATTGATTTTGATACCGTTATGATGGATGTATTGAAAAACAAATTCGTATCTATCGGAGATTATACTGTTGAAATGGCAGAAATTCAGAATTGTGATCTCTATAGCAAAAAAAGAGTAAATTCTATTCTTTCTCCAGATAAATTTGATTATGAGGTTTCGATTGGATACCGTGGAGTAGTAACAAACGATGGATTTTATATGCTAAGAAACGATGGTGTAGAATCATATTTTAGTAAGTTTTCCTGCATAAACACAGTTGATTACAATAAGAATTCTGAAAAAGTCAAAAGATTGCGAGATTATATTATTGCGAGAAACAATGATTGTAAATTCAAAGGTGTTTTTCCGTGGACAAAAAAAATATATAACGCCAGAAGAAAATATCTCGAGAGAATTGGAGGTAAGGAGAGAGGCACTATATTATTGCTAGAGAAATTAGATTCTATAGCTGACGGAAAAATAATAGCCATACGCGGAGGAGGTACCCATACTGTTGAAATGCTAAATGCCATTGGAAACATCGGTGAAAGAATCTCATACATAATTGATAAAGATCTTTCTAGTGCTAAGATATTTAAAGAATTTGAGGTTATTTTACCGGAACAGGCAGTCAACAAAAAAATTGATGTACTAATAATTTCTTCTTTGCGATACAGAGAAGAGTTTAAACAGGAAGCATTGAAATATGACCAAGATATAGAAGTGATCGATGTTTATGATATGCTTGAAAGTGAAGGAATATTTTTGGAGAGAGGTTTTTATGAGCCAAATTATATAAAAACTGATTTTGTTGAATAAAGACACAAACAACTTATAAAGGGCTCCGGAGAGGGCAAAGGTAAATAAAAGATGGCGCTTGGAAGGGTATATTGGATAACTGGCTTAGCAGGTGCTGGAAAAACTACTATTGGAAATGCATTATATTACATACTCAAGGAAAAATACTCTAACGTTATCATTCTAGATGGTGATATATTAAAGTCAATTGTCGGAGAAATGGGATATAGTTATAAGGAGAGGTTAGAGAGAGCCCATAGATATGCAGAATTATGTAAGGTTCTGTCGGATCAAGGAATAACCGTAATCATTTGCACAATAGCCATGTTTGATTCAGTAAGAGAATGGAATCGTCAAAATATTAACGGTTATACTGAAATCTATTTAGAAGTAGATATAGATGTCTTAATAGAGCGTGACAGAAAAGGGTTATACTCTCGACACAAAAAAGGCGAAGTGGTTGAAGTTGCTGGTATTGATACTGAGGTAGAACTACCAAAAAGTCCAGATTTGATTATAACAAACGATGGACGATACACAGTCAAGCAATGTGTGAATATGATTTTGGATTTGAATGAAAGATATCAAGACCAATATAATAGAGATACTGAATATTGGAATGCTTATTATATTGAAAATCCACCGGTGAAGAATAACTCAAGTAGATTTGCTCGGGATGTTATTAAGTATATGGAGCCGAATAAGAGTCTGTTGGATATAGGATGTGGTAATGGTCGAGATAGCCTTTTCTTTATGGAAAACGGTATAGAAGTTGTTGGAATTGATGCTTCACAAGTGGCAATAAAAACTCTAAATGATAAATATAGGGAAAATAAGGGTATTTTTGTGTGTGATGATTTTGT
>JAEZIV010000385.1 GCA_023436515.1 Bacillota bacterium | reverse complement strand
TTTATGGGAAGCTCCTTTATGTGCAGCCTGTCAGTCTGATTGGTCCTACCTGTTGCTACTGAGAAAATCCCCCCATTGTCAATAAAATGCTTAATTGCTGAAAGATTTTCTTTTGATATTTCCTGTCCCGAATTTATCAACGTTCCATCCAGATCACTTATTAAAAAATACTTGCTATACTCATTCATTTAGATCTTACGCTCCTTGAGCAAATTGAGTTTACGGTAAATTTACTTAAATAATTCTTTTATCTGATACTATCAAATCTACTGGTATATCGTAATCTTCGTATGGAATACTTTCAAAAATTTGAAAATCAAAGCATACGCTAATCCTTTTACAATTATTGGAGGTCTGCTTCAGAAATCTGTCATAAAAGCCTCCTCCGTATCCAATTCGATTTCTTTTCAGGTCAAAAGCTGCTCCGGGTACAATTACCAGATCCAACTCCTGGGGTAGTATTATAGTAGAGGACTTAAGCTCAGGTTCAAGAATACCATAGCTGCCCCTGACCTTTAAGTCAGAAAAATCACTTATTTTAACAGCATGCATTGTTTTTATTCCGTTGGGTAGCTTCTGAAGGCAGGGGACACTAACAGATTTTCCCTCTGCTAGCCAGCTCTTTATTAACCCATGAGTATGAACCTCACTCCCAAAGCTGACAAAGCACATAATCTTCCTGGCGTATTTAACTTCTTGGAGCTGCCTAAGCTGCTCCACAATACCACGAGAGAATGAAGCAAGGCTATCCTTATCTATGGAGTTTCTTAAATCCAGAACTTGCTTTCTTAATTGCTCTTTATTAATCTTGATCTCCATCTGACCTCAAAATAGTTCAATAATACATAAATGGTATCAACATACGAATGATTTCACGAAATAATTAGTAGTAAATATAAGGCCCAAAGGCCACTGCCATTAGGAACCAGAATATAAGCTGAAAAAGGAATACTATCATTGAAACAGTTAGTAATGCCGCTCCATAGCTTCTGGTATCACTATCTCTGTCATTAGAAACAAAAACTATGCCTGCGATTAATCCTATTACCTGACCAACGCCTGGAATTATTACCGATAAGGTACACAAAAAGACCTTTGTCCAATTACTTAAGCTTATTGTTGAGGTTTTACTATAATTATTAAGCAGCAGTTCCCTTTCCAGTCCTGTTACCTGCCTCTGTGTCCAATGAAGCTGTTTAAGACTGCTATTATAAGTTGTGGATGCATTACTAAATTTTTGCTGCTCATTTATATTATCGGTATGTTCATTGGAATTGCAAACTGCTCTAGAATCTGTACTTCTATATTGCTGCTCCATTCCTTAACCTCCATGAGCCTAGGGTATATTAGCAATAATTATACCATAATAAAACATAAAAAAAATAAGACTATTTATTCATTTAAGTGCTATTAAGAGTAATCTAAGAGTATTTGTATGTCGCAAATCAACATAATTCTACCGTGTGTTCGCAATGAGCAGGTATATAATATATACCTATAAGCCCCTTTATTACATCATCATAATTATCCTTTGTAATCCTATGTAAATAGCCATTGTCCATATGAATGTACAGTGTAAGCTTAAAGGATTCATCGTTATCCATTAATGCACTTATCATATCTATAGATTCCATCGGCTTGTTGAAGCTTCGACTCCAACAGCGTGAATTCTCCTCATTTATGTGATCCTCCTGATAAAAACTATGCAAAAACCTTCTAATCTCCCCTTGCTTTGTTGACCATAGACTTAAAGTAACTGACATTGGCTAAATCCCCCATAAAATATTTGTCTCTATCATTATATAAATTCGCCATCGGGGTTAATGCCCTTTATGTAATTTGTGACAAAGGACAAAGGTGGCAAAGCCACTTTTGTTTGCGCGGCGTGACAGCTTGCTGGTCACACGTGCCTTTCCTCTCAGATAATGTTTTCCTTGCACTTAATGGGCAAGGGAAATTTGGCACGCGCATAAAACTTTCCCAGACAGTAAAAAATCATGAAAAAACCCTGATAACTAATATCTCAGGGTTAATTATATAATTTAAATTATATTATGTCTACCTATCAATGATTACCTGTAAAAAGCTTCTTAGACAGAGAATTTACTTCGTACTTTATCTTTTCTTCATCTATGTTACAGAATTCTCTATTTTTCATTACAATCCTGCCATCAATTATTACAGTCTCTACGTCTGATGCTTGTGCTGAATATACTATTGAGGACAGGAGGTTATTTTTGGGATAAAAGTGCGGTTTGTCTGTATTCAAGAGTATAATATCCGCCTTCATTCCTTCGGCTATTTTACCCGTATCCTTAAAGCCGATTGCGGCTGCACCGTTACAGGTCCCCATTTTTAATACCTCCTGCGCCTTCATAAGCTGAGGGTCCATCGACACTCCCTTGTGTATAAGAGCTGCCAGGTTGACCTCTTCAAACATGTTCAGGTTATTATTACTGGCTGCTCCATCAGTTCCCAGGCAAACATTTATACCTGCCTTAAGCATTTCAGGAACTCTGGCAATACCACTTCCCAGCTTTAAATTGCTGGTTGGATTGTGAGCGATACTGCAGTCATTTTCCTTCATGATATTGAGATCACTGTCTGTAAGGTGTACACAATGAGCAGCAAGCACAGGAACATCTAGTACTCCGGTCTTTTTGCAGATTTCAACCGAGGTCATACCATAATCTCGATTACTTGATACCACCTCTGCAGCTGTTTCCAAAATATGAATATGTATTCCTGTATTCAGCTGCTTTGCCAGTTCTGCGGCATTTGTAAGAGTTTTCTCGTTAAACATATAAGTAGAATGAATCTCTACATAAACCTTTATTCTGCCATCAGCGCTATTATGGTACTGATTATAGTAATCAATTGTTCCCTGACTTTTATCCAGACGTTTCAGCTCTCCACCTTCAAAAAACTGAACAGGGCTCTTGCAAAGATTTGCTTTTATCCCGGTCTCAGTTACAGCCCTGGCGACATCATCCATAAACATATACATGTCTGCAAAGGCAGTAATACCTGATTTCAGCATTTCCGTAATCCCCAGCATTGTGCCCCAGTACACGTCCTTGTCACAAAGCCGTGCTTCCACAGGAAAGATATTATCAAACAACCAGGTTTCCAAGGCCATGTCATCAGCGTAGTTCCTCATTAATGTCATAGCGCTGTGGCTGTGGGAATTTACAAAACCAGGCATGGCTAGCAGCCCTTTCCCGTCTATCTCCTTCAGAGCCGATACATTATCAGGAAGAGTATTTGTTACAAGGCTGATCTTATTGCCAAGTATACCAATGAAGCCACCCTTAATTACAGGGTTATTATCCTCCATGGTAACAATATCAATATTCTTTATTAGTAAATCCAGCTTCATATAACACCCGCTTCACTTATTCTGTCCAACTGTTCAAATAATTCTTCTGTTCCTTGGAGAGTTTGTCAATTTTAACTCCCCATGACTTCAATTTCATATCTGCTACTGCTTTGTCCAGTTCAGCAGGTACATCAATTACCTTATTACCAAGCTTGCGGAAATTTTGGAGCATGTATTTTGCCGAGAGGGCCTGCAGTGCAAAGCTCATATCCATGATTTCAGCCGGATGACCATCACCTGCAGCCAGATTGACCAGTCTTCCCTCAGCTAATAGGTTAATCCACCTTCCGTTTTCCAGCTTGTAGCCCATTATATTTTTTCTCTGCTCCTGTTTTTCAACTGATATCTTTTCCAGTTGTTCTACCGAAACTTCCACATCGAAATGCCCGGCATTACAGAGTATAGCACCATCCTTCATGTTCTTAAAGTGTTCCTCAGTAATGACATCACGGCAGCCGGTTACTGTTATGAACAGATCACCAACCTTAGCAGCCTCAGACATCTTCATAACCTTATAGCCGTCCATTATTGGCTCGGCTGCTTTTATAGGATCAATTTCAGTAACAATTACATTTGCACCGAAGCCCTTTGCTCTTAAAGCTATTCCCTTACCGCACCAGCCATAGCCTGCAACGACAATATTCTTACCTGCAACGATAAGGTTTGTGGTTCTATTTATACCATCCCACACCGATTGTCCGGTACCATATCTGTTATCAAAAAGATACTTACAATTAGCGTTATTTACAGCTATCATCGGGAACCTGAGAACCCCCTGCTTTTCCATTGCCTTAAGTCGCAGAACCCCCGTGGTGGTTTCTTCGCAGCCTCCCATTATGTGAGGTATGAGTTCCGTTCTGGTTGTATGCAGCAAATTAACAAGGTCTCCGCCGTCATCAATGATTATATTCGGCTTATATCCAAGTGCCAGATTCAGATGCTCCTCGTACTCCTTTTTGGTTGAGTTGTACCAGGCATAGACATCCAGTCCATCGGCCACAAGTCCGGCAGCCACATCGTCTTGGGTAGAGAGAGGATTACTTCCTGTGACAGAAACTTCGCCACCACCAATGGCAAACAATTTTGCCAGATAAGCAGTCTTCGCTTCAAGATGCACAGATACAACTACTCGTACTCCTTTAAAGGGTGTGGTTGCTCTGAACTCATCCTCCAGACTTCTAAGGATTGGCATATTCCTTCTTACCCACTCGAGTTTTTGCTTACCCTTATCTGCCAGAGAAATATCACGAATAAGACTTTTCATTATAAATAACCCCCATCTTTGTTTGTTTTACTTTTAAAATTATATGATACATTATAGCCTGTTTCAACATTTTATTTTTATTCTTATATTGTTACCAATAGGCAGCAATATAAATAATTACTGCTCTTTTTTCATTATCTCCGTAACAGTTTGAAACCCATAACCCCGCTTTTTGATTCCGGTAATAATTTCATCCAATTTTGTTGTATCATACTCATTAAAATGCAGCAAAATGATTGAGCCATTAGATGATTTGTTAATAACATGCTTTTCTATCTTATCAGCTATTTGTGAAACTGAAGCATTTTGCTTTCTCATGGGATTAATGATAATGCTGGTAGTCTCAAGATTCCACCCAATTACCTTATAGCCACATTCCTGAGCGATGGCTAGTATTCTGTCACTCTTGTTCCCGCCTCCCCCAGGCAGTCTAAGATACCTGAAATCACTCTTCATTCGGTTCAGATACTCTTCCCCAAGGTGTTTTTTAGCGCTTGCTTCCCAAGCCAATATTTCATTCTTGACCTGCTGATCATTCAGTTTCGTCAGGTCTGAATGGTTCATTGTATGGTTGCATATCTCATGCCCCTCATCTATTGCTCTCTTCCAAACGTCAGGATAGTCGTCCAAAACTCTTCCCAGAATAAAAAAGGTCGACTTAATGTTATGCTTTTTTAGTAAATCAAGAGCCTTTACTATACTTTTCTTGTTATAGCCGTCATCAAAGGTAATCGCAACATATGGCTTGTTTTCCCCTTTATAAATTGTTTTGGGGACTTCCTTTTTGGTATTAGGTTTACTCTGTGATTTAGGCTGAACTACATCCTTCTCTACCTTCTTTGTTTTCTCGTCCACAATTACTGCCCCTGATGTAACACCTGGGGTGGTAACGGCAGAATGTGAAGTATTAGCTTCTGAAGTAACAGGAGAGGGCACAGTATTCTCAGCAGCTGCAGCCGGAGAGGGTGAAGCTGCTGCAGTTGAAGAGGGTGAAGCTGCTGCAGCCGGAGAGGGTGAAGAGCTTCCTGTTGATTCAGTAGAATCTGCCGCAACAGCAGAACCCGTAATTTCTGATGCTTTGGCCTCTCTTACCAGTCCCCCGCCTCTATCATTATTAATATTTTTTTCGTTCCGATTTGCTTTTTGGCCTATTCCTTGAAAAGACTTTTTAAGAATAGCATCTGAGATTATATTATTATAATTTTTCTCAGATAAATTCAAGATTCCACAATACCATATAAATATGATAGCTATAGTACAAATTGATAAAGTATATACAGTTCGACGGAATATCTTTATCTCCTCATGGGTTACCAGTCTATTAAATCTTTCAAATAAATTAAGTTTATGTAATATAATTTTTAACATGAATATATCCTTATGTTTAGTGTAAATAATTTAATTGTTAATGGTATATGAGCTTAGGGAAAGCTCTCAGCACTACATATACCGTTTTTTTATCAATCCATATATGGTATAACTAACTTCTCCAGGGTTGGATTAATACCCAAATAACCTTTGAGTTGCTTATATTCGTCCAAAACTGCCTTGTTTATCCCACCTGTTTTTTCTGCCCTGATCATTAAGTTCTTAGGAGTTTCCAAGGGGGAAACATATTCAACTATTGACACCTTATAACCCAGTGCCTCCAGTAGCATTAGTCTAATACCATCAGTTAGTACATCGGCAAGACTTGCCTTTAATACACCATGCTTGGTTATTCCCTTCAGTAGACCAAAGGAGTACTGATTCAGTATCTCCTTTTGACAGCAGGGAACCATCACTATCGCTTTTGCATTGTTATTAACTGCTAATGCTATAGCCTCATCTGTTGCAGTATCACAGGCATGAAGACTTATGGCCAGGTGTATATCCTCGCTAGCAGTATAGTTGCGAATATCTGTTACTCTGAAGTCCATGTTTTTATAACCCAACTCTTCAGCTATTTTTGAAGATGCATTAATAACCGACTTAGAGATATCCAAGCCTATAAAATGACAGTTCTTTTTTAGAACCTCTTTGATATAGTAGTTTAAAACAAAGGACAAGTAGGACTTCCCACAGCCGCAGTCAACAACATTTATTTTGCCATATTTTGAGCTCAAGGATTTCAATATATCGTCTACCAGTTCTATATAATGGTCAATCTGGTTGTACTTTCTGATCATATCATTCTTAATCTTCCCGTTTTCGCCCAGAATGCCAATAGCTTTTAATACAGGGTCAGCAGCCCCTACTTTAATATAGTAATCTCTGTTTGTAATCTGAGAGGTTTCGTTGTGGCCTTTACCAACTTCAGCTACCTCCTGATCCTTTGTTTTCATTTTAACATTTTTATCATCTGCATCTATATAAATGGTGGTTCCTCTCTCTTCGTAAACAAGGGCCACTGCTTCATACTGTTCTGCTATTTTACATACTCTTGCTCCCAACCAGGCTATCTCGATTTTATCATTTCTTCCGTTATACTGCAGAAACAGTCTATCCTCCTGAGCAACTACATTAGCTTCATAATATTTACTTCCGGACTTTAACCTGATCTGTATTTTCTTAAAAAATTTCAAGTTTTCGGATATTCTCTGCTCAAGCCCAGTTAGAAATAAACCTAACTTCTGTATGCTTTGTCTATTCATTATATCTCCAATCTTATTGTAATTAACAAAATTTGCTTATTAATATGAGCTGTTTTACTTTCTCTGTACTGAAGCTCTTAAAAGCTCCACATCCTCTTCGGTTAGCTCCTTACACTCTCCAAGTCCAAGACTCTCATCAAGCTTCAGCATTCCCATGCTTAGCCTTTTCAGGTAAATTACTTTTTTGTCTACAGCCTCAAACATCCTCTTTACTTGATGGAACTTACCTTCAACAATTGATAGTTTTATTTCAGATATATCATCCGTCTTAAGTATCTCAAGCTTTGCCGGAAGGGTTTTATAGCCGTCATCTAAGGTAACACCCTTTTCAAAGGCCATAATATCGGTGTTATCAACCCTCCCCATCACTTTTGCATAATATTGTTTTTTAACGTGCTTTTTAGGTGACAGTATTTCATGTGCAAGCTGACCGTCATTTGTCATAAGTACTAGACCTTCTGTATCAATATCCAGTCTTCCTGCCGGGAAAAGATCAAAACACTTATACTCCTCAGGCATTATGTCAAATACTGTTTTCTGCCTAGTATCAGTGGTAGCTGAGATAACGCCTTGGGGCTTATTCATCATTAGGTAAATATATTTCCTATACTCAAGCTTTATTCCATTCATTACAATAGTGCTTTCGGCAGGATTGACATGGATACCGCTGTCTTTTACAATACTTCCGTCAACGCTTACAAGTCCCTTTTTTACAGCACTTTTTATTTCTGTCCTGGAACCAAATCCAAAATTGGACAAAACCTTGTCCAATCGCTGCTTCTTCATAAAAAGTAATTCCTCCCCGTAACTGGCAACTCTATCAAGCCATTTTCCTCCAACCCTTTGGATATAAATTCTTCAGCATATCGCCGGTTTGCTTTGCCCAACCAAGTGTATATCCGTCAGCACAGATTCCAATATAACCCTTTTCACCTGACTCAATTAAGGTTTCACCTTTAAGATAGCTATTTGTTTCTCTGGACGCCGAAGGAAAATTTATTTTCCGCTTGAGCTCTGAGCTCCTTAAGGATACTGCAAGGGAGTGGGAGGGAACGAAGCCCTTGGGACTGTTCTCACCTAGGTACCAGCCAAACTTTGCTACCTTTAAGCCCGATAGATCCGGGCACTTCTCCGGCAGATGATAAAAATTGTTACCCTTTTGAAACACATAACCCTTTAAATCTAAGGAAGTAGCTTCGGTAATAAATTCTGACAGAGCTTTACTAAAATCTAATAAATCCTTACAATTACTTATTTCAAATGCACTTTCATAGGTTACCGCCGCAATATTAGTGGAATTAATTACTGCACTAGAGCCGGTTTTTTCGTGGGACTCCAGCTTCCTTATAAGGGCTGCAAAATGCCCTTCACCATTAAGCTTGTGAGGCCATAGTCTGGCTGCCTTTGAAAAGTCATATTTCCCTTCGGTCCATTCTGTCCGACCACCTTCAATTCCGCCTACTTTAGGAATTTCAAGCAATTCGTAATCTCCCGGATGCGCATCCATGAATTTAGCAATCATTATCTCATCCTCTTCAGGAGAGAAGGTACAGGTCGAATATAATATTATTCCACCAGGCTTCAGCATTTTATCCACTTGGCACAATATATCCCATTGCATCGAGCTGCACTTCTCACATTTGAACTTTTCCCAGCTTTTTACCGCATCCTCATCCTTTCGGAACATTCCCTCTCCGGAACAGGGTGCGTCTACCATAATTTTATCAAAAAAGCCTTCGAAGTTCCTGGCAAGCTTGTCGGGGGAATCATTTAGCACTATTGCGTTTCTTACTCCGTTTAACTCAATATTTTTAACCAGAGCCTTTACTCTCTCAGCATTAATATCATTTGCAACAAGGAGGCCCTGACCCTTAAGTTGTGCTGCCATCTGAACAGATTTTCCTCCGGGTGCAGCACATAGGTCCAAAACCTTGTCTCCCGGCTTAACTCCAATTACCGCCCCTGGAAGCATTGCACTTGGTTCTTGAATATAGTAAAGGCCTGCATAATAATAAGGATGCCTGCCGGGATTATCTCCCTCCATATAATAGAAACCATCGGAGGTCCACGGAATGGGTTCCAGCCTAAAGGGTGAAATTTTTAAGAATTCTTCCACCGATATTTTCAGCGTATTGACTCTTAAGCCATAAAATCTGGGTTTTTTATAGGAATCAAGGTAGCTGTTGAATTCGTCACCCATCAGCCCCTGCATTTTTTGTATAAATTCTTCGGGTAATTTCATAGTAAACAAATAACTCCTGTATATGATATAAAATGACAATCTACAGGAGTTATTATACCATAAAAAATGGCACTTTAAAGGCTTTAACCATTTATTGTTAACCAATTCTTAATTTAAGGGTATCCTTAGCTTAAACTGCCCCCTTATTCTACTCGGGTAATCACCTATACTAAAAATCATAGGCTCCTTAAAATCATCCCCCTTAAGTATGCTGTAAGTCATATAGCTAGAATTATCACCACTGCCCATTCCCTGCTGGGTTATTTCAAGCTTTTTACCTTCTCCATCAGTTACCTCCCCGCTTATTTGGTAACTATTATGTATATCCTCTGTGGGCTTCTTAATATCAATTTTAAGCGTGTTCCAACCAGTTTGTCCATGGTTACTGCAATATCTTCAACCGAAATATCTTCAAAATATTTTAGTATAATCACATCCGAATCTCCATTCTGAGCCCTTCTGACTAACTCTTCCATGGGGGTTTAGATAACTCCTTGATCTTATTTGTCCACACATATATTAGACCACGAAAACCTATAATTGGATTCAAATATTTGAAATTATTTTATGATTAATGATTGTAATCTGATTATCACCCTGTATAAGCATTTTCAAGCACCTTGACACTGCATATTGCCCGTGCTATAATATTTTTTGTCAATTAACTCACGCGTTGGGTTACAGAACGGCCCATTGGTCAAGTGGCCTAAGACACCGCCCTCTCACGGCGGTAACAGGGGTTCGAATCCCCTATGGGTCACCATTCGGCGCTTGCATTTTCTGCGGAAAATGCATGCGTCTTTTATTTTATATAAAAGACGCGAAGCGCCATACGGGTGGGACCAGTCCCCCCGTATTCCCCCCAGGTCTCCCGACGGCGCTTACAAAAGGAAGAGATTCGAACCCGACAGGGCGTGAGCCGGCGTGCCAGCGGCACGGGAAAATATGCTGAATGCATATTTTTCAGGCGAGCGTAGGAGCCCGGCACCGTAAGCT
>JAEZIV010000267.1 GCA_023436515.1 Bacillota bacterium | reverse complement strand
ATTATGTAATAGAGCTACCAGGGCTTCTGTGGAACGATGAAATTCCAGAGAATCCGGATTCAAAACCAATCCTGGAGGATGCAATACAGGAAGAAACAGAGATTAAAAATAGTGATGATTTAGGCCTAATTGCCGGACCACCAACTGAAGAGCAACAGAAAGAGTTGGAGAAGGTATTAGAGGGAGATGTAGCTGAGGAAAATGGAGCGGTGGAGGAGCCACAGCAACAGAACGGTCAGCCTGAGCAGGCTGTGGAAGAACCACAACAACAGGAAGGTCAGCCTGAGCAGACTGTGGAGGAGCCACAGCAGCAGGAAGGTCAGCCTGAGCAGACTGTGGAAGAACCACAGCAGCAGGAAGATCAGCCTGAGCAGACTGTGGAGGAGCCACAGCAGCAGGAAGGTCAGCCTGAGCAGACTGTGGAAGAACCACAAGAGGCAGATAAAAATCAGGTTGCAGCAGAAGCGGCAAAAAAGCTGGAAAGCCGTGTAAGTGGTCTTAGAAGTGCGTCCAAAATACTCACAGGAAAGACCTATAACGATTCTGACTGGAAAGAGCTTGATATGAGGCCAAATGAGGCTGAGATATTAAAGGATAACTATCAAGACTATTATGACAATATTCCCGGTATGGAGACCACCCTCACCTTTAAGGAGGGTGAATACGAGAAGTCTATACTCATAAAGCCTATAGATGACGACCTGTCAGAAAGTGAAGAGCAGTTTATTATTGTTCTTTCCAATGCTACTGGTGGAGCAGAAGTAGGAGAGTTCTACACCGGATGGGTGAACATAAAAGATAATGAGGTTTTTGAGGATTCCCTATATGAGATGGAGATGGACAAGCTTACTGTTGAAGCGGGAATTCCACAAGTATCCGTTAAGGTAAAACGTACCAAGGGAATAAATACCATGGCCTATGTAACAGTAGGAACTGCAGGTATTACAGCAGAACCGGATGTAGACTACATACCAACCTCAAAAAAGGTATTATTTTTGCCTGGTGTTACAGAACAGACCTTTACGGTAGATTTGATTACAACCTATACCGAGAAGGATAAAACCTTTGCAATAGTTATTGATGATACCAGAGCTGTATTTGGAAAAAATCAAACCAAAGTAACATTGACAAAAGCTCCCGGTTCATATCAGCTTTACCAAGGCAAAGCTGAGACCGAGCTTGCTGGTATGGAACCATTTAGCACAAGACTTATGCTTGATTATACAGCGATAAACCAGTCTTCAGCTCTTGAAAAAATAACTCCCAATGGAGCGATGGAGGGGGAAGGACAATATCTTGTAAAGCCTGAGGACTTTACTCTTAGATATGGCGACAACGCGCCAAAGCCAAGCAACGTGGGAACTAATGGAATGACACTAAACCCATACAACGCAAGGAGTAGTGCCGGTGTTCAGGCTCCAATATCACTATCAGGAGTTAAGTCATTAGAATTTACCTGGAGCAATACCGGTACAGGTAGGTCATGGTACGAGCATAATGATTGGTGGCTCTTCGGATGGCATTGCAGGAAGTCCTGCGGCTGGAAAACCAGCCATGACTATCATTCCAAGTTTGTTATAAATGGACCGGCTGCAGCACCCTGGAACAAGTGGGCAAACAATCAGTATACCGTGGTGTCCAAAAAGGGAGTATTTGGTCAATACAACCAAAGCCTGACCGTACAGCCCTGGATGTGGAGTTCCTCAAACTTGGAGTATTGGGCATGGAATAACGGAGAAAATACTGATAATAAAGTAAATGCCAATGGTGTGCGCTTGTTTTTACAGCCGTATACACTGCAAATAGAAAATGATCCTAATGATACAGGTGTAATGGCTAGAACTGTTACCGGTTTGGACTCAAATGGAGAGCCTATAGGAACAGGAACTCCTATAAATGTAGGAACAATGAAAATACGAAATGTATCCCGTGATGGTGGGCATAATGTTAGCGTAAGTGATAACCAGAAAAAAGTCGTATACCGTAGTGACGTAATAACCTTTGAGCCGGTGTTCAATACTGATGCAGCAACAAATAAGAGTTATGCGGATGATGTGTACTTCTGGGGATATAAGGTTCGAGATAGACAAGGCAATTGGAAGAATTTCGAAGGAAATGTAATGAACCTGAATTCTCAGTGGTTTAGAGAAAATGCAGCAGCATACCAAAATGAGACCCAAGGTCTATATGCCAATGCGCTGTTGAGAAACAGCGGAAGCAATTGGTCTATTGAAGTGCGCCCTGTGTTTAAGGCAAAAAATGAGACATTTATCAAGTTGGACATTGACAGTACAAAAGGTAGTATTGATGGTTTTATTAATGGAACCAATAGTAGAGTTTTTGCAATCAGTAGATTTGACACCTTAAAACTCAAGGTACTTACTAAGAACAATGCCACTGTCTATGACTGGTATGTACAAAATGATAATAAAGACATAACTATAAATTCATTGGGAGATGCAACTACCTACTTTAATAATGTAAATGTAGGTTCTTCCGGCAACTTGCCTACAACCAGCTCCTTTATAGAAAATGCAAATAAGGTTAAGCTAGACAGCAACAACATAAATCCGGCGGTTAAGACAGAATTAACCTATAAGCCTACTGCTAAATTTACAAATATTATGCCAAGCTTTGCCGTAAATGCTATAACTGTTCAGGAAAATCCAACAAGCCGTACAAAATATGAAGCCTACGATTTAAAAATTATTTCAGAAGGTAAGAATATCAGATCAAACTTCTTAAATGATAATGATGGCAAGGATTTCTATGAAAGCGAAAAAGCGAGTAAAAAGGCATACACCTTCCAATATAAGCTTCGTACAACAACCAATGCAGCAGTTCCTGCATCGGTGGAGTTTAAGCTGTATAAGGATACTGAGGATGCTAAAGCTCAGCTTGTGGAAACAATAAACTTGACCAGAGACAGCTCGGGAGTATATAGTTTTACACTAAACTACTGGGATGCAAAATACACTGGCTGCTATGCAACCATGACCATCAATGGTGTTGAACAGCCTGTAGATTTCATGCTGCAAAGTGGTGCATTTGTTTCATTAAATGATGAGAGAAATAAAGCAATAGAAACAGGTGATGCTTTTAATCCTATTGTATATGACCAGGTTACAAGAAACGATGTATATACAATAAATGGGTATACACATAGCAACTTTAATATTGAATGGATGAATGCCACTGGAGACCTTGATAAGAATGGTATTATCTCTACATGGGAGGATTCTCTGTTCAAGGATTACCGCATGATAGATAGAACAAAAACAGTAGGGGACTCTTACTATTTGAAGGCAAGCTACGATATGCCTACGGTTTATTACAATTTTGTGAAGACCGACCCAAATAGAGACATGAGAGCAATATCCGGAAATATATCCATATCGGATAAGACTTTCTTAAAACAGAGTGCAGTCACTACTACTCCGCTTTCGGGTATAGAAATAACAGTAGCCGGAGAGCAGGCAATAACCGATACATATGGAAACTTTAAATTAGAATCCAATAAATTTGAGGCAGGAAAAAGCTATAGCTGCGTTTATTCCTATCAAGGGTATAAGTATGCCGGCGTTATGATGGTTGGACAAAACAATATCATAATAGATATGTTTAAAGACCCCGATATGGAACTGACTAATATGAAGCTTTATGAAATAGCGCAGAACGGTGGAGATGAGTTAAAGCCGGTAAATGGGTCTATAAGCCTCTATGATGAAGTGGATAGAAGCTATGACTTTGAATTTGATTTGAGTTCAAGTCGATTGGCAGGAGTTACAATTAAAGAAGCTATAATTGTAATAAGGGATAAA
>JAEZIV010000250.1 GCA_023436515.1 Bacillota bacterium | reverse complement strand
TCATCGGAGAAAACAATGCGGTGGCCGGAGATGCAGTCAATACTGCCGAAAGCCAAGCGATGTCGGTTTCCGAAGTGGCTAAGGCAATGATTATTCTTTTGCCGGTAATAATAATCATATTAATAATATCAACAACCTCATGGGTTGAGCCCTTGCTCTTCCTTTTCAGCATAGGGGTTGCGATAATAATTAACATGGGAACAAACATCCTTTTCGGTGAAGTATCCTTTATAACCCGTACCGTCAGTCCCGTTCTTCAGCTTGCAGTATCCTTGGACTACGCAATTTTTTTACTCCATAGCTTTAATGAACACCGAAAGTACAATGCTCCAGAAAAGGCAATGCTTATTGCAATGAAGGAAGCACTGCCTACGGTAGCTGCCAGTGCGGCTACAACCGTGCTGGGCTTCGCCGCTCTGATTTTTATGCGTTTCGGCATTGGCGCAGATTTAGGAATAAACCTCCTAAAGGGTATAATATTTAGCTTTATCTCTGTAATGATATTCCTGCCGGTGCTTACCCTTATGTATTACAAGTACATTGATAAGACTAAACACAGAAGGCTTCTGCCCGATTTCAAAAATTCGGGAAAGTGGTTGATGAAAGTTAGGCTGCCCTTCTTTGCCCTGGCCCTTCTACTTTCGGTGCCATGCTTTCTAGCTCAGTCAAATACGGAATTTATGTACGGAATGGGCAGCATTACAAGTGTAACCAGAGCAGGTCAAGATAATCAGAAAATAGAAGAAAGCTTTGGAAAGGAAAATCCCATGGTATTGCTGGTACCTAAGGACGATCCCGGAAAAGAACTGATTCTTTGTGATGCTCTAGCCGATATCCCCCATGTTAAAAGCGTTGTATCCTTTGTTACAGCTGTGGGAGCCGAAATCCCTGATGAATTTGTTCCAAAGGAGGTTCTTGAACAATTTTATTCAAAAAATTATTCAAGGATAATCCTGTACACAGACACACCTGAAGAAGGAGATCAGACCTTTGCCACTGTAGATTCTATTCTCAATACCGCAGGTCAGCAATATGAAGCATATTATCTGGCAGGGCAGAGTGCGACTCTATACGATATGCGCAACGTAGTAGCTACAGACAACGAAATGGTTAACCTGATAGCGGTTATAGGAATATTCATAGTATTGCTGATAACCTTCAGGTCATTATTTTTACCGCTGTTTCTGATATTTACCATTGAAACGGCTATATGGATAAACCTATCCTTTCCGTATTTTTCCGATCAGCCCTTAACCTTCATCGGTTATTTGATAATAAGCACCGTACAGTTGGGGGCAACAGTGGATTATGCAATATTATTCACAAATTCATACATGAATAAAAGAATAGCTCAATCAAAAAAAGAAGCAATGAGAACAACAATTGGTGACAACCTGGTAGCAATCCTTACTTCTGCTGGTATACTTGCAACAGCGGGCTTTGCCCTTGCATATACTTCAACCAACCCAATTATTGGTGAGCTTGGAACCTTACTTGGAAGAGGAACTCTTCTTTCACTATTTATGGTAGCCTGCGTGCTTCCTGCTATACTGGTGCTTTTTGATAAACTTATTCAAAAAACTACTTATAAGAGAAAATCCCATTAGTCTGTAAATATACATGACCCTCGAAGGGATAAAATGCCATAGTACTTAGATTTATAACGCTGTCAGCAGCGAGGAGGAGGTAAATGTTGAGAAAAATATTATCCTTGGTTTTAGTTACTGTATTACTGCTTATGTCATGGCTTCCGGCGACAGCTGAAGTAATTGCGACTCAGAAGGAGGAAGTGGTTTATGGTTTACTTCATTTGGATGGAAGTGTTGCAAAGCTTCAGGTTGTCAATATATTTAATGGTGGTACAATTGTTGATTATGGTGACTATTCTGAGGTTAAAAATATGACCACCACAGAAAAACTAAGCCTTAACAACCAGAAATTAACCCTAAGCACAAATGTCGAAAAATTCTCATATGAGGGGACTCTAAACCAAAACGACCTCCCTTGGAATATTAGGATTAAATACTACATGGACGGCAAAGAGCTCAACGTTAACAATTTGGCCGGAAAAAGCGGAAGTCTTAAGATTACAATTTCAGTAAACAGGAACAATAAGGTCAACAGTAGCTTTTATGACAACTATGCCTTGCAAATAGCTCTCTCCTTGAGCAATAAGCTTTGCTCAAACATAAAAGCGGACAATGCCACTATCGCAGAAGCAGGCGGCAAAAAGCAGCTCTCTTTTACGGCTTTACCCGGTAAGGGAATCGATGCCACAGTTACTGCTGATGTAAAGGATTTCGAAATGGACCCTATCACCATAAACGGTATAAGACTTGCTTTAGGCATTGATGTGGACAGTAATGAATTTACCGGTCAGATATCAGAACTAGCTGATGCAATCAAAGGGTTGGATAATGGTTCCTCAGAGTTATTAGCCGGCCTTAATAAGTTATCTTCAGGGATGCAGAAATACATGGATGGAATGAAGATCTTTAATGACGGTCTGATACAGCTTTCGGGCGGAGCTGCCAAATTAAATAGCGGGGCTGCTGCACTTAAGAAGGGTTTATCACAATTATCAGGTCAAAACCAGTCGCTGCTTCATGGTGCAGCGGCTATTCAGAGGGCCACCTTTGATTCTGTCAATGCTAAGCTTAAAGAAATGGGCTTGGAGCTTCCTGTACTTACTGTCGAGAACTACAACCAGGTGTTGACGCCCATTACCGAACTGGCTGCCATAAAAGAGCAGCTGGAGGGTACTGTCCAGTTTACTGAAGGCCTGAAGAGCTATATTAACGGAGTTGCACAGCTTGATCAAGGTGCCTCGGAGTTGGCAAAGGGTACTTCGGAATTCGATGCCTCGGCTTCGATGCTTGCCACATCCTCAAATGAGCTTTACCAAGCAGGGCTGGAGCTTAATTCAGGAATAAAGCAGCTAAAGGACGGACTGGCCTCCTACAGCAAAGGAACAAAGCAGCTCAGGAACGGAACAGCAGATATGGATTCAAAAATCAATGAAAAAATTGATGACCTACTTTCCGGAATTTCCGGCACGGGGGATAAGGTAATATCCTTTGTCTCGGAAAAAAACACAAATGTAGCTGCTGTACAGTTCGTGCTTAAAACTGACTCAATCGACAAACCCGAACTAACCATAAGTTTTGACTCCAAGGAGGTCAAGCTGACCTTCTGGCAAAAAATACTCAATTTGTTTGGGCTGCTGTAATTATTGTAAAAAGGGCAGTGTTGCGATAAAAGCAATGCTGCTTTTTTCTTGTAGTTTTCAGGCTTTACACTAAATAGCTATAATCATTTATAATACTTGTAGACCCATGTAAAATATGGTAATATATTTAATCGTTACTAATTATTTTCTATCCTTTTTTCTGGATATAAGGGGTCTAGCGTGTAAACACATTCCGTTGGTCATCGTGCTTTTCATTACAATTTATGTATACGCTATGCACGTAGATGGGAGATTTTATGAAAGTTTTCTCAGAGGTAATAAAGCTGAATTTTAAGATATCCTTTCAATATCGCTGGACTTTCGCAATGACACTTTTTGTCCAGCCCATATTGCTTTTTATAAACATTGCTCTTTTTAAAAGCATATACGCCTATAATGATACCGCAAGTATTAAGGGCTATGGCTTTGAGCAGATGGTATGGTATTATACTGCTTATTATGTGGTACTTAGTTTTGTATGGAATAGTATTACCTCTGATATATCCGAAAGCATACTTTCAGGAGAATTGGCAATCTCCTTGTTAAAGCCAATTTCTTTTTTTCGCTTTTTGTTAGGTGGAGCTATTGCATCCAGAATGGTAGCATTACTGGTGGATTTTTTACCTGGAATGATAATCTACAGTCTTATTCTCTTCCCGTCGTTTATTACGCTTAAGTCTCTTGCCAGCTTTATTGTAATAGCAGTATTAGCCTTCTTTCTTAACTACATGTTTTCCTTCCTCCTTGGAATGTCAGCTATGATAATTAAGAACAATTCATCTATATCGGCAATAAAGGATGTTTTTATTGCAATAGTAGGCGGAGGACTAATACCTCTGGAGTTTATGCCGGGCTGGCTGAACAGCATCTTTGACTTCCTGCCCTTTAAGTACATTATTTACTGGCCTATACAGTTTTTCCTTAACAGAGTAGAGGGAGATACCGTTAATGCTCTGCTAAAAATCGGTATGATACAGATAATATGGATTATTGTTTTTTACATAGCTATTAGGGTTTTATGGAAGAGGCTTATGAGAAGGTTTTGTGCGGCAGGGGGGTGACACTGAGAGGGGTTATATATTCTTCAGTTTAGCTTACGACAGGCAAGAGAGCTTTTGTGATTAATTGGCGTGCTGATACACGCAGGTGGAGATTGGTATGTTAAAGTTATTTAAACTGTTTTTTTGGAACTGTAAATTGGGTATCTCACGAAGTATAGAGTACAGGTTTGATTTCCTGCTGGGTTTAGTTATTTCACTAATTTTCTCAAGTGTGGGACCCATTCTGCAATATGTGATCTTTACACAAACGAAGGGCTTTCCGGGATGGAACCTTGAACAGATAATTCTTTTTCAAGGAATCCTGTTGTTTGTATTGGGCCTGAGAAGAATGATATTCGGCAGACTCCCCGGCTACGTTAATCGCTTGATATGGCATGGCGACTTCGACAGGCTGCTATTGAAGCCCTATCCCCCAATCGGTGTTATATTGGTGAGCGGTTTTAGTCCTGACAGTATTGGCTCAATTATCTCAGGGTTAATTATATCCATATACTCAATAATAAAGATGAATTTGCACATAGGCTTCATTCAAGTATGCGTCTTCCTACTGGCGATTGCTTTTGGTATTATTCTTTTTATGGGCTTTGAAATTCTATATACCAGTATTGTGATTATGTTGGTACAGATTGGTAGATTGGATGAGCTACTAAATAACATCCTGCGCTTTGGAGAGTATCCCGTAAGTATTTTTTCAAGAACCCTTCAGACTGCGTTGGTTACCGTCATACCCTTTGCAGTTTGGGTTAACATACCGGCAAATGCATTACTAAATAATCTTGATTATACAATTTTTATTACATTTGGCTTTTGCTGCGTATTCTTCTATTTAAATTTACAGATTTGGAACCTTTGTCTTAAAAACTATACCAGTGCAGGAGGTTAACCACATGAGTCAATACATAATAAATATTGATGGTCTTAAAAAAGAATTTAAGGTCCATAAAAGAACAGAATCTGGAGTTCTTTCTGCACTAAAATCTATTATTCACAGAGAATATAATATTGTAACTGCTGTAAAGGATCTGGATTTAAAGGTAAAACCCGGTGAAATACGAGGCTTGATAGGACCCAACGGTGCCGGAAAATCAACTACAATAAAGATACTCTCGGGAATTTTATATCCAAGCGAAGGAACAGTGGATGTAATGGGATACACCCCCTGGTCACAGAGAGAGGAATATGTAAAAAAAATCGGAGTTGTCTTCGGTCAGAAGTCTCAGCTCTGGTGGGACCTGCCGGCCATTGATACCTTTGCCTTGAACAAGCAGATGTACTGCATTCCCAATGATTTATTTCAGAGGAATGTTGAATACTTTTCAGAATTGCTAAGCATAAGTGATGTAATAACAAAGCCTGTGAGGCAGCTGTCTCTTGGAGAAAGAATGAAGTGCGAGTTTGTTTGCGCGCTCCTTCACGAGCCACCACTGGTATATCTTGATGAGCCTACCATCGGCCTTGATATTATCTCCAAGGAGGCCATCAGGTCCTTTATCAAGAAGGTTAACAAGGATAAAGGAATGACCTTTATTGTAACCACACATGACCTGAGTGACATAGAGGATCTGTGTGAAAATGTCAGTATAAACAATAACGGTACTATTGTTTTCAATGACAGCATCGATAAGCTGAAAGGCTATTTCTCAGATAAGAAAATAATTGAGGTTAAGTTTTCAAAGCATATTGACGAGTCCTTGCTGAGTGGCTTTAAAGTAATCTCCAGCGACCCCTTTCATGCCAATTTCGAAATAGAAACGGTAGGCACAAACCTACAGGATGAGATTTCTAGAATTTTTCACAATCTGCCCGTACAGGATATCAATGTAAACAATATTAATATTGAGGAAGTCATTAAGTACATATATAAGGCCTAGCCGGACATATTACTCTCCCCACATTATGAAGTAAAAGGGGCTCGCAAGAGTTATCGAAAAACAGCTGTACGCGGCCCCTTTTTATTGTCCATTTTAAACAAGCTTATAAAGTACGGCACCATGGGCAGGTATATCAACGCCTATTCTCTTCGAAATCCGGCCAAGCTCCCTTCGAGCCCATAAATCACGTACACTTACCTCATTTTTTAGACCCAACTCCTCAAGGCTGATACTAAGGTTTTGAGGATGGTCAGCCAGATTAAACATAGCAATGTAGACACTGCCGTCAACATTATCCATACTTAGCCATACAGCATGATTTTTATCACGCTCTATCTGCCTGGCCCCATGAGAACCGGTAAGTAAGTGGAGCACCTCGTCGTTTGTCAGGAGCTCAAGTGTCTGCTGATCAAGCTTTGTTAGTTCGGCTCCAATCATCAGTGGAGAACGGAATATACACCATAAGCTCATTAGTGTTATCTGCTCCTCAGCTGTAAAGTTTGTATACCGCTCCTGCCCAAACCCTTTTCCAAGCCAACCTACGGCCAGCATGTCACAGTCAGGGAAGCAGCCTTCCGACACGTGGTTCTGCCAAACCTCGCAGCGTTCAAACATATCCTTTAAGAGCTTCCAGTTATCCCAGAAGTCATCTGTAATTCTCCACATGTTAGCATACTTTTCCAAATGCCAGGCCTTCTCTATAACTGCAGGTCCAGGAGAAAGGCTTAGGACGATGTTTCTTCCGCAGCTTGCAATGGCTTTATGAAGCATTTCTATTTCCTTCTCGGCTGAATAAGGATTATGGGGGTACATATTGGTATTACAGATATCATCAACCTTTACGAAATCCACTCCCCATTGGGCATACAGTTCAAATAGAGAGTTATAGTATTCCTGCGCCCCCTCCTTATTGTGGTCTACTCCATACATATCCGGATTCCACTTTGAGATGGAATAGGGGTTTGCAATCTTGTCTGCAGTAACCTTTGTGCCCTTTATCTTCATATGGTTATGGGCTGCATATCTGGGTATTCCCCTCATTATATGAATGCCAAACTTCAGTCCCAGACTGTGAATATAGTCTGCGAGAGGCTTGAAGCCTGCTCCTCCCTTTGAAGAAGGAAATCGGTTCTCTGCCGGAAGCTGTCTTGAATACTCATCCATGGCAAAATGACTGAAATTAATATACTGATAAGCTTCTCTATCTGTACCTGCAATTGGATCGGACCATTGAATATCGATAACCACATACTCGTAGCCATGAGCCTTTAAATGCTCTGACATATACTCCGCATTAGCTCTGACCTCGGACTCATTTACGGTAGTATCGTAGTAATCGTAACTATTCCAACCCATGGGGGGAGTTTTTACAAACGAATTTTTTGAAAACATAATCTAATCCTCCTTTTAATCGAACTTGGCAATCGATCTGTATTCAGCTTTATATTTCATAATTCATTGATGCATTTGGCCCAATTATGGCTTACTAACTTAGTATATATTTGGTTCTAAAGCCTTACAAGGGAATTGAAAAATAAACCTTGGCTTAAAGGAAAAAGTCCACCATAAGATAAAATTACCTAGTGGTGGGCTTTAGCTTAAGCAAAGATATTTAACTTTAGGTTCTAGAAGTCCGTAACTCTGTCAAAAGAAAGCTTTTTACCGCCATTTATATCAAACAGCATCGGCCAGTCTTTTCTTCCCGGTACAGGGAAACCATCCTTCCAGGTATATTTGTCACTTATACCCCAGAAGGTGACAGCGGTTATCAGCTCTTTGTATTCTCTGAACACAGAGAAAATATCATTATATACCTGTGCCTGAGTATCAAGCATTTCAGCACTAGGTATCAGTAAATCCTTTCTTTTGTCTTCAAACTCAAACATTGATACATCCAGCTCAGTTATCTCAATTTTCAGGCCGAGAGCTGCATATCGTTCAATAGCACGTTTCAAATTATCAATCAGAAACTTATCTCTTATATTCCAATGAGCCTGAATTCCTACGGTATCAATCGGTGTACCCTTATTCAGCAGTTCTTCCAGCATTCTGCAGGTCTTTTCAAGTTTTTCAGGCTGTTCATTGTTGTAATCATTATACACAAGTGAAGATTTGCTATCGTGTTGCTTTACTATATCAAAAACAGTCTTTATATAGTCCGGACCCAGTATCCTTCTCCATTTTGTATCTCTGTACTGCTCACCGGTTTTGTCTTCAATGGCTTCATTTACTACATCCCAAGAATACACAATATCTCTATATCGGTCACAGACAGTTTTTACATGCTGCTGTAATCTTTCCAGGAGTAATTCTCTAGAGGCTTCCTTACCGTTCTTGTCAAGAAAAACCCACTCCGAGGTCTGCCCGTGCCATACAAAGGTATGTCCTCTCATTTTTATGTTATTGTTCTTTGCAAACTCCATCATTATGTCCGGCTTTTCAAAATCATATCTGTCTTCCTCAGGGTGAATTTCACCAAACTTCATAGCATTTTCAGCAGTAATGCTGTTAAAATGCTTTTTCAGCAATTCTGAATGTGTTCCCGAGAAATCATTAACAGTTACGGCGGCACCGATTTTAAAATAATCCTTATATGCCTCAGCCAGAGAAACTAATTTACTGTTGGTCATAGCTTTACCCCTTTTCACTTTTAGTTACGCAATTTTAAAACTGGAAAATCTGCCTCAATTTATGAATTTCAGGGGATATATGCTATTTTAGTCTTATAATATACCCTTAACTCTAGAATATTTTAACATATTAAAGAACCTTTGGGAAGTTTGGAGCCTCAGTTTTGCTCAATTAAGTCAAGCATTATACAGCAAATAAAATGCCTCCTAAATAACACTTGATTAATTAGCAAATGTTATTTGGGAGGCTATTTTATGTTTAAATTTAATTCATATCAGCCGGAACAAGTACATAGGTATTGCCACCCTCAGCTGAGAATGAGAATCCTACATCAGTTTTTTGGGTCTGAACCGGTAGATCTCCGCAGGTTACTTTCAGAGTCTCTCCAACCACCTCAATTGTACCTGTGAATTTTGGTCGAACAACAGCTTCTGTAAGTTTACCCTCATCCCATTTCAGATCAATCTCCCGTGCTCCGCGTGCAACAAGCCCCTGTATACTTCCATTCTTCCAGGAGGTTGGCAGAGCAGGAAGGAAGTGCAGTGCAATATGGCTCTGAAGCAGACACTCAGCTATTCCTGCAGTAACACCGAAGTTACCGTCTATCTGGAAAACAAGACTTACATTAAACAAGCTTCTCGACGAGGAATCCGTAAGCATGGCCTTGATGTCCCTATCTGCTTTCTCTCCGTCCAGCAAGCGGGCATTTATATTTAAGAACCAGGCTAATGGCCAGCCATGCTTTCCTGCTCCGTTATCAACGCGGAGCTCCAGGGATCTCTTTACCGCCTCTAGCAGCTCAGGGGTATCGTGCCAATTGATCTGAGTTCCCGGGTAACAGCCGTACAGGTGAGAAATGTGACCCATCCCAGGAGTTAGCTCTGGGTATTCCTTATCCCATTCCAGAAGTTGTCCCTTGGACCCGATTTTATCCTCCGGAAGCAGCTTAATCATCTCTGCCAGCTTTTCAGAGAATTCCTTATCTACACCTAAAAGGCTCTGTATTTCTATACAGGCTGCAAAGAACTCACGGAGTATCTGATTATCCATTGCAGGTGCCACACAGATCGGAGTATCATACCCGTCAGGCAGTAAGTATCTGTTTTCTGGAGACACAGATGGACAGGTAACAAGCTTTCCATCAACCTCCATCAGGAAGTCTTCATAGAACAGAGCCATGTCTTTCAATATTGGATACATTCTTTGCAGTATACTTATATCCTTCGTATGCAGGTAATGCTCCCAAACATGCATGCCAAGCCAGGCTGATCCGGTTACCCATGGCATTGCCGCCATGTACCAGTCCTGTGGTGCACAGTCACCGTAAAAGTCGGTATTGTGATGGCATACCATGCCTCTCATACCATACATTACTCTAGCGGTTTCCTTACCCTTTTCATGCATCTGCTCCAACAAATCCATTAATGGCATATGCAGTTCTGACAAGTTGCATACTTCCACAGGCCAATAATTCATTTGCAGATTAATATTTATTGTATACTTACTATCCCACATGGGCACAAACTCTGCGTTCCAAATTCCCTGCAGGTTTAGAGCCGCGCTGTTCTCACGACCGCCTGAAACGATTAGGTAGCGACCAAACTGGAAATATAGCGCAGCCAATGCAGGATCATTGGCACCGTTACGAAGAGCAGAAATTCTTTCATCTGTGGCAAGTGCCGGTGCAGGTCCTAAATCCAGTATACATCTGTCCATTAATGCCGAGAAATCCTTGACATGCTCTTCACGCAAAGCCTCATAACCTTTTTTACGAGCAGCCTCCAGCTTCTGAAGCACATCAGCGACAGGATCTTCAGCTCGGTTTGAGGTAGAGGAGGCAAGATAAATTATTACCTCGGAGCTATTTCTTGCAAGTAGCTGTGATGAAGGATCCAACAGTTCCCCATCGCATTCCATCCAAAAGGCTGTAGCAAACTCAATATCAGAATCACGGCCCTTCATCATAAAAGTATTTTTATTTATTGTACGTATGAAATCTGCACTAGGTGCGGGCCAGCCGCCACCGGTTACTTTTCTTCCGGGTCTTCTGTCGTCCATGGTAACAGCATCGGATATTCCTATTCTATTCAGCACAACGTCCAGATTGATTGCACCGGGAGTTTCACTTACAAGACGGATGCACATTACTTGGGCTGGATGACTTATAAACATTTCCCTCTTGTAGCTGACTCCATCCTGTTTATGATTTATGTTATATAAACCAGTCATCAGGTCAAGGTCGGCACAATACTCTTCTGCACCATCGCTGTTCGGCACAGCTCCCGAAGCAAAGGGTAAATGCTGATTCAATGCAATATCCAACTCACCCAGCAGGGTGTAGTGACGCATACAGGCAGGAGTTCCCGCCATATATTGCATAATGAGCTCCTCAGCATGGTAGATGTCTCCCGCTAGTATTAATCTTCTGATTTCAGGCAGCTTTTCCTTTAGTGATGGATTGTTTCGATCCATAAAGGCACCATACCACAAGGAATCATCATTTAATTGTATACGGTCAATATTTGTGTGCCCATACACCATGGCTCCAAGTCTTCCATTTCCAAGGGGCACTGCGTCATTCCAGACATCTGCTGCAGTATTGTAACGAAGGTGAAAGTTATGCTCCATTGTATTCATCTCCTATCTTTGATTCAAATATGATTTTTATTGTGAATTGTTATAACCTGTCCTGCCTTCAAATCCAATTGTGACAGAGCAGTTCCTTTTACAGCCAGCATAACAGTTTGATCAATCTCTGATAAAAATTCTGACTTTATTTCTTCCTGATCCCAATAAATATTTACCGTAATTCTTCCCCTTGCACAAATACCTTTAACCTGCCCTTTTTTCCAGCTTGAAGGTAACGCCGGAAGTATAAATATTTTGTTATCACGGCTTTGAAGGAGCATCTCTGCTATTCCTGCCGTTGCACCAAAATTACCATCTATCTGGAAAGGAGGATGAGCATCAAATAAATTTATATACGTTCCTCCTCCATGATTATATTCCGTCCCGGTATCCCGTACCACCCTGAGCTGTCTGTTCAATAGCTTAAGTGCTCTTTCTCCGTCAAAAAGTCTTGCCCATTGGTTGATTTTCCAGCCTATACTCCAGCCGGTACCATCATCACCTCTTATCTCAAGTGACTTTTTACAGGCCTCTGCCAGCTCCGGAGTAGCTTCGAGACTTATCTCATTTGAGGGATACAAACCATAAAGGTGGGAAATATGCCTGTGGTATGACTCAAATTCTTCATACTCCTCATACCATTCCAACAGCTGGCCCTTACTTCCAACCTTGTAAGGGTAAAGCCGCTGAAGCTTTTCGCTGAGTTCCTTAGCAAAATCATTATCATGTCCAAGGATATTTACAGCACTAATGCAATTTTTAAATAGCTCTCTGATAACTGTCATTGTCATTGTAGCTGTTTCAGATATACTGCACTTTTCCCCCTGATATATAAATATGTTTTCAGGTGAGGTGGAAGGACAGGCAATGAGATAGCCCTCATTATCTTCTGTAAGTATATCCAATAAAAACTCAGCTGCACTTTTCATGATAGGATAAGCTGTCTGCTCCAAGAAGTCCCGATCAAGGGTATACTCATATTGGTCAAAAAGGTGTCTGCACAACCATCCGGCAGAAACATTCCAAAAGGCAAAGGAAGCCGAGCCCTTCCATCCATTTCCAACCGGAGATGTAAATCTCCAAATATCAGTATTGTGGTGTGAGGTAAAGCCCCTTGCTTCATAAACCTCTTTTGCTGTAACCCTTCCATTAACAGCCAGCTCACTTATCAGCTTTACAAGGGGCTCTTGAAGCTCTCCCAGCCCACAGGTAAATGCCGGCCAGTAATTCATCTGAGCATTGATATTTATTGTGTAATTTGAGCTCCAGGGCGGGCGCAACTCAGCATTCCATATACCCTGCAGGTTTGCAGGCTGTGTTCCCCTCCTGGAGGAAGAAATAAGCAGGTAACGTCCAAACTGGAATAGCAATGCGTAAAGCTCCTGATCCTCAAAATGATACTCAGGATCACCCCTTTGCTGCCCATTAGAAACCTTATACTCTGTGTCATCTACTATATGATGAGACTGGAATCTGTACAGGCGTACATCGGTGGGAAGCTCCGATGCTTTACTTTTTTCAAGCTCCAGCTCCACCCTGTTATAATACCTTTGATAATCGGCTATATGAGTTGAGCGCAATTCTTCGAAGCTCTTAGTGTATACAGCCTTTACCTGATCAATACAAATTCCTTCATAATCCCTTTGACTGAGAAAGGGTTGTACATCATAGCCATCAAAGCTGGTTTGAGCATTAATGAATATTAGTACCTCATCAGCCTTATCAACCATTATTTCTGATATACCCTGGACTATATGTCCACCCGATGCTTTAACACCTGCCATTGCAGTAAAAAGCATACCCCGTTCCTCGTCCTTATCAGAATATATAACGGGATTTTGCAGATCATTACTATAGCTTGGCTCCACGTGGGAGGGTGCTTCTCCCTTTAAAACAAGAAAATTATCCTTGACCTCTACTGTTGACTTTATCTGGCAGTCAAAGGTCATTGAAAAGCTGATACTTCCTTTTTGATCGGATGAAAGCTTAATAACAATTGCATTATCAGGAGCCGAGGCAAACAGCTCTCTCCTGTACCTTACACCCTCTAAAAGGTATTCCACTCTTGATATTGCAGAAGCTATATCAAGCTCCCGAACGTAACTCTCAATATTGCCCGAATGATAGAAATTAAGCCTAATATCCCCCAAGGGCAGGTAGGACTGTCCCCAGCCCGAAGTAAGCTGTTCTTCTATCAAGGCCTGAGCTTCATTATATTTCTTCTGCTTTGTGAGAGTGACTGCTTTATGAAAGATCCCTGCTTTACCAATTTTGTTCATATCTTTGGGGTAACCTGACCAGAGGGTATCCTCGTTTAAGGAGATAATCTCCTCATGGGTTTTACCAAATATCATTGCACCAAGCCTGCCGTTTCCTATTGGTAAAGCCTCAACCCAGGATTCTGCCGGTTGCTCATACCACAGCTTCATGTGTCTTCCTCCCTGTCATCAGTCCATCTCACAAAAATGCAAGTACTCATTTAGAATAACTTTACTATTTCTTTAAATATTAGACAAGGCTGCTCAATGGCAGCCTTGTCTAATTTAGATATATTGTTCTTACTTACCCTGCTTTTTAGCAGCATCCTTTATATGGTTTTCTGTCATAACTGCCTTAACCTTTTCAAGGCCTGCATCTTGAATTTCCTTCATAGCTGCTTGATAAGTAGAGTCAAATTCTGCATCAGTCTTAGCAAGAATCATCTTAGACAGATATTTGTTCCAGATATTCTTAATCTTTGCATATGCTACACCTTCATTAGAAGCTGTATCAGGATCAAGATTATCCAGACCCTTATCCCATATGTCAACACCATAGCTCTTAACAGAATTCAGATAATCAGCATAAGCCTGAGGTGCCACAGCAATTTTCTGCCAGCCAGCCCACTTGGATCTCCACATTACAGCTCTTGCCTCAAAGCCATACTTATTTGCGAAGTTTGCAGCATCAGTTTCCATTTCCTTCAGGATTTCATCCTTGTAATATGGAAGTCCGTCTCTCATTTCGTAAGTTTCGCCTTCCTTACCGAAGAGGTTAGCTAACTGTCCTTCATCGCTCCATAAGTACTGGAAGTATCTGATAATACGTTCAGGATTTTTAGCATTCTTTGTTACCATAGAACCAACCCAACCTGCACCTCTACCACCAGCATACTGTGGTTCCTTACCGTCAACCTTGAAGAACTCAAGTGGCATATAGGTTTTTGATTCATCATTTGTAAGAGCCATAACTTTTGGATTATGAGTCTTCCAGATATCAATTGGGAAGCTTCCGGTTACTGCAAACTGAGCTGATTGTGTAGTTTCACCGAAGTTTTCATGCTTCATCATAAGAGTATCTACACTTATAAGACCTTCATTGTATATCTTGTTTAAGAATCTAACTGCTTCAACGTAGTTTTCATTCTCAAATATCAACCTTATCTTGTCATTTTCAAGATACTGATCCTTAGCTAAGGTTTCAGGTGCAAAAATACCAGTGAAGTACGCTAAAGTATAGCTTCCCATCAAACCAAATTGATTTACGTCAACTGGAGGTTCTATAGCAAATGGCTTAACATCTGGGTATTTTGCTTTAATATCCTTTAATAATTGCAGGAACGCCTCTGGTGTATCTACCTTTGGACTTCCCAAAGCTTCGTATATACCCTTCAGGATAAATAATGGTCTTGCATTATGCTTTTCCAAACCAGCATCAAATTCCTCTTTTGAGCTGAAGAATGATGGCAGATAGTAAAGCTTTCCATCATCTTGCTTATGATATGATTTTATTTCATCTGCAATCATACCCATCAATTCAGGAGCATGAGCAGCTGATAAATCATCAATAGCAAGGATATTGCCTGACTGGATGAGCTTCTTAGTCTCAGGCTGAGCCCATTCTAGAACCATTGCATCCGGTAAGTCATTGGAGGCAATCATTACATTTAGATACTCTTTTTCATTTCCTGTTGGAATAATTATGTTTGGAGTAACTCCTGTTGCTTCTGTAATGTACTTTTCAACCACACTACCTCTCCATGGATAACCAGTTCCCCATGCACCAAAGAAATACATATCAAAGCTAAATGGTGAGGTATCCTTTTGCCAGGACATTTGAGTAGAATTTGAATCTGTAGAAGTTTCTGGTGCTGCAGTACTGCTAGCTACCGGTTCCTTTGTACTTTCCTGTGCTGTATCGCCTGACCCGCCGCAACCGGTCATTACGATAGAGACACAAATCAACAAAGCCATAATAGTAGCAAATACTTTGAATTGCTTTCTTTTCATAATATTCTCCTCCATAATTGTTTTATTTTATCCAGGTGTTAAGCCCGGGATAATACAAGAATTATCCTTTTAATGATCCAATCATTACTCCCTTTACAAAGTATCTTTGAAGGAAGGGATATGCTAGTACAATAGGAAATGCTGTTACTACCATTGTTGTCAACCTGATAGAGGTTGAGCTAATACCTGTATTTGATACATAGGCGGCTGCTTGTGCACTTACCGAAGCCGATTGAATAGATTTGACAAGATACTGCTGGAGGGTTTCAAGCTTCCTTCCGCCGTAAAGCATAGCATCAAACCATGAATTCCAGTGGAAAACACCATTGAAAAGAGCTACTGTAGCTAAAATAGGCATTGATATAGGAAGAATTAACTTGAAGAAGATTATAATGTCATTAGCCCCATCAATTTTAGCCGATTCCTCCATTTCAGAAGAGATTCCTCTGAAAAAGGACATCATTATGAATGCATTAAAGGCATTAAACAGATTAGGTATGATAAACACCAGGAAGTTACCCTGAAGCTTAAGACCATGTGCTATCAAAATATAGCTTGGAATCAAGCCTCCGCTGAAATACATTGTTACCAATGCCATACCAATGAAAAACTTACGTCCTAATAGCGTATTCTTTGAAACACCATATGCAAATGCAGCTGTAAAAAGCACTGCACTAGCACTACCTATCACTGTACGAGCCACTGTGATAAAGGCTGCTTTTAGAATTTCCTTATCCTGAAATATGTAAACGTAATTAGTAACCGACCACTTTCTGGGTAACAAATATACTGGTCCTCTTAACAAATCAGTCGGATCATTTAATGAAGAAATGATTACATAGTAGAACGGATACAGCGTTATTAATATAATAAAGCACATAAAGATCATATTGCATATGTCAAAAACATTGTCGCCAGATAATTTACGAACTTTTTGCATGATTTTTCCTCCCTTAGTATAGACTCTCGCCGGTCAATTTCCTTGATATAAAATTGGCACCGGATAGAAGTATAACTGCTGCAACCGACCTGAACAAACCTACTGCAGTAGCATAGGAATACCTTGATAATACTATTCCCATTTTATAAGTATAGGTGTCCACAATCTCAACTGCATCCTGAATCATTGAATTTGAAAGGAGATACATCTGTTCGAAGAAACCAAAATTCGCGCTTATGAGTCCACCTATGTTGAATATTAACAAAATTACAATAGTAGGCTTGATTGATGGTAAGGTAATGTACCTTATCTTCGCAAATCTGCCGGCTCCATCCACAGTAGCCGCTTCGTACATTGTTGGATCAATATTGGTTATAGCTGCTATATAGATGATAGAATTCCAGCCAAAGGATTTCCACACCTGAGACAATATGACCATAGCAGGCATGTATTCAGGCGTCGCCAGGAAGGGTATTGCTTCGTCGACAATACCAAGCTTCAACAAGAGTCCGTTTACCATACCATTGTCCACAGCAAATATTACATATATAAAGCCGATTACAAAAACCCATGAAATAAAGTGCGGGAGATAACTCACTGTCTGAACAAACTTTTTGAATTTTGAACCCATCAATTCATTTAGCAGGATAGCGAAAATAATTGGAAACGGAAAGCCAACAATCAAATTCAACATACTGTATTTAATTGTATTCCAAAGTGAATATAAGAAATATTTGTCGGTAAACGCTTCAACAAAATGATCCAGACCAACCCAAGGACTCTTAATAAATCCCTGAATAGGACCCAGAAAAGGATTATATTCCTTGAAAGAGATTACAAGGCCCAACATAGGAATATAGTTAAATATAATCATCCATAACACAACAGGGAGCACTAAAATCATCAGATATCTTTGTTCATAGAATACACTACGAAATGCTCTCTTTTTTTTGCTAAGAAGATCATTGTTTGTAACGATTTCTTGCTTCATTGTAACACACCTCTCCTAATGCTTGACATAAAAATGAATAAATTGGTTTACAAATATAACAGGTAGAGAATACACACCTCTCTTAAACTTCTTACAAGTTTATTATAGGTGGCTTCTGCTACCTGTTCAATTTTCTAAACCAATTCCTATATCAAAAATTCGGAAACATCGGTGATTTTGGAATAACAATTTTAACAGCGCAGCCAATGCCGGGACGGCTAACAATTGATATAACTGCTTTTTCGCCATATACTGATTTTAAACGTTCCATTATATTGTTAATGGCGTAGCCGCTTTCTTTGCTCTTGACTATCTGTCCATTCTTAACACTCTCCAGTGTACTTCTGCTCATACCAATTCCGTCATCTATTATTGTAAAATAGAGATTCTCTTCGTCCTGACGAAGTTTAACAATCATCGTCCCCCGGCATTCCTTGGGCAGAATCCCATGGTTTATGGTATTCTCTGCAATTGGCTGGAGAATAATTTTAATCATTGTATATGACAATGCCTTCTCATCCAGGTCATATTCAACATGAAGCATATTCTCGAATCTGATCTTTTCAATCTCTACATATGCTTTAAGAAGATTTATTTCATCCTGAACCGTAATAACAGACTTGCCCTTACTCAGAACCAGCCTGTAAAACTGAGATAATTGAAGGGATAAGTGGTCTATATTATCTGCCTTTACCTTTCTGGCCATCCAGGATATGGTGGAAAGAGTATTGTATAAGAAGTGGGGATTTATCTGGGCCTCCAGAGCCTTAAGTTCTGATTCCTTCTCGGTAATCTGGGCCTTATAGACCCTCTCAATTAAGCTATGGATTCTATCGGTCATGTGGTTAAAGCTTTCAGTCAATTCACCAAACTCATCATGATTGTCCACAGGCATCTTTATGTTAATATTCTCATCTCTGACTGATTTTAAGCCTTTGACCAACAGCTTTAATCTTCTGGTCAGACGCTTTGTGACAAAATAAATGATTACTCCAAACATTAAAAGTGCAACTATAATAACACAAGCAACTATAAGGGTATAATTTGCTTCACTTTTTAAAAAGCTTTCAAGGGGAATTATACCTACCAAACGGCTGTCTATATTAACCAGCGGTATTGAATAGATTATCAGGTTTTCATTATCCAGAGTATATACACCGTTTATCTCCTTTTTTGATATATCCGGGATTACCTCATTCTTGTATTTCTCCGGTAAAAACTTGTATGAATTATGGGATACAATGTCTCCCTTTGCATCAAATACAAGATAGTATTCTCCCTGGTTTTTTTCTCCTGCTAAATTTTCAAATAATACCTTTTCGGAAATCTCTATTTCTAATAGCCCTGTACAGCTCTTATCATTAAAGGATATAAGCTTTTGACATAAGGACAGAACATGGTCTCTTCCAATATTACCGGTAATTTTTTTAGTTTTAGACATATGTACCGAGCTCCATCTTCTCAGTGCTAGATTATCGTCCAGCAATTCAGAATACCACTCATCTCCCCTAATATCAGACATTTGGTATATGTCATTCCATCCGTCCGGGAAGGTACTGTTGTCAAGATACAGCATGGTCTCATATATATACTTGTTCTGCATGATATAGCTTCCGAACAGAGGGGAAAAGGTATAATTATATTCTTCATAGCCCTGATAGTCGTTCTTAAAGTTATCCTCAACATACTTGAGAATCTGTGGATTATATGCTATTGATATGGAGGTTCTTTCTATGCTTTCAATTTTTTGATTGATAATCTCTCTTTTTTGAATAAGACTCTGCTTAGCCAGTAAACCTGCTTGATGAATAACAGCCTTGTTTGTGCTGTTATTAATGTACAAGCCCGTACCAATAACAGGCAATGCAATTATTATAAAGTACGCCAGCGTAAACTTCCATACTACATGCATGTTGCTAAAAAAGAATATAATTCTTTTGTATATATTCATTATATCTACCTCATTAATTAATTGGCCTGATGCCTTTTTCTGTAATCCATCGGGCTCATTCCATAGCGTTTCTTAAATACCTTACAAAAATGAGAAGTATTTATGTAGCCTGTGCTCTCAGCGATATAATTAAGTGTCTCAGTTCCTGAAGTCAATAGTTCCTCAGCCCTTTGCATTCTAACCTCTGTCAAAACCTCTGTAAAGCTTTTTCCTGTATATCTCTTAAACAAAGCACCGAGATAATTTGGGGATAGTCCCATCTTGTGCGCAATAGTCTCAGCACCTATACTGCTGTTGTACTCAGTATTAATAGTTTCCATAATCTTGGCAACTATGTTTTCTTCTTTATTGTTTTTTTTATCATATATACAGCGGTTGGCATGCTCCAGAAGCCCCTTTAGCCAATTCTTCATATGCTCCAGCTTAATAAATTCGTACAGTGTACCCACAATATCTTCACTTATCAATCTATGGGTGAAGGATATATCATAGCTTAATAGCAGTGTTGAAATTTCTCCAACCAGTCCTGCAATTAGATTACACACAGCTCCCTTGTCTACAGTTTGCTGCTCAATCATTTCAAACAACTCATCTGCAACAGTGGATATACCCTTTGAATCCAATGAAACCATACCGTTCAGAACCTTTTTTGTATACTCTACTGCATATGAGTATAAAGTATATGCTTCTGTTCCGTACGCCTCTGACGTTTTGGATATATCCTCGTAAAATAAAATATCCTGATCCCTAATAAAAAAGATATGTTCTATTGCACTTCTTGCCTGGAATAAGGATTTAGAAAAGGCCTGGGGTGAGTTGTAAAAGGTCCCCACCCCAAACACAGCCTCTTGTATGTCAGCCTCTTGGCATTTCCGCTTGATCCCTCCGATAATGTTTTCAATGAACACCCTGTTATTGCTTGAATTTAGAAGACAGATAACAAGCTCGTTTGCTTCATTACTATTTCTAGCTACGATACCATCGTTTCCTACCGCTCTGCTTATCCTCTGGAATAGTTCCTTTTGATGTATTCTCTTCTCACTATATCCCTTTTTCTGAAAGGATGAAACAAAGTCAAAGCGCATGATTACGGCACAAACCCCATAGGACCCTGCAATCAACGGAGAAACGCCAATTCTTTCCAGGTCCACCTGCTCCTTTTGTTCAACCTCCATTAGACTGATTAAGAAGCGTTCTCTTTCTTCATACAAGCTTTCACTTAATTGATGCTTTAAGCTGGAAATATATTCTGATTGATTTCTCCGCTCATCAATTTTTTGTATAGTCATGCTGACTGCATCTATCAAATGATGCTTTTGCACAGGCTTGAGCAGATACTCATATGCCCCGAGACGTATTGCTTCCTTGGCGTATTTGAAGTCGTCATACCCTGTTATGAATATAAACTTGCAGTCAGGTAAAAATTGACTAACTTCCCTGGCAAATTCAATTCCATCCATAAGCGGCATTTTTATATCCGTAAGCACCAAGTCAGGAAAGCATTCTCTTGCCAATTTCAGTCCCTGAACCCCATTAGCAGCGGCGCCTACGATTTCTACTCCCAGCTCACCCCAATTAAGGTACTCAATGAGCCCTTCCCTTTCCCATTTTTCATCTTCTACAATCAGTAGCCTGTACATGTC
>JAEZIV010000395.1 GCA_023436515.1 Bacillota bacterium | reverse complement strand
TATGTACGGTCAGTACAAGAGACTCAAAAATGAGTACACCGGTGTGTTGACAGGAAAAGGTCTCACATGGGGTGGAAGTCTTGTCAGAACCGAAGCTACAGGCTATGGACTCTGCTATTTTATGGATGAGGCATTAAAGGCCAAGGGTAAATCCTTCAAAGGAGCTACCGTGGTTATTTCCGGTTCAGGAAACGTTGCAATTTACGCAACAGAAAAGGTTCACCAATTAGGTGGAAAGGTTGTTGCATTAAGCGATTCCAATGGATACATATATGATCCTGACGGAATAAAGCTTGATACTGTAAAGCAGTTGAAGGAAGTTGAAAGAAAGCGTATCAGCGAATATGTAAACATCCATCCTAAAGCAGTTTATACTGAAGGCTGTTCAGGTATCTGGAGTGTCAAATGTGATATCGCACTTCCATGTGCTACTCAGAATGAAATTGATGGTGCATCAGCTGAATTATTGGTTAAGAATGGTTGCTACGCTGTTGGAGAAGGTGCAAACATGCCATCAACTCCAGAAGCTGTTGAAATATATTTGGATAATAAAATTATTTACGGACCTGCAAAGGCTGCAAATGCAGGTGGTGTTGCCACATCCGCTCTGGAAATGAGCCAGAATAGCATGCGTTATTCCTGGACATTTGAAGAGGTTGATGCTAAACTTAAGGATATCATGGTAAATATTTACAAGAATGCAAGTGCTGCAGCAAAGGAATACGGCATGGAGGATAACCTTGTTGCCGGCGCAAATATTGCGGGCTTCTTAAAAGTAGCTAAAGCAATGTTTGCTCATGGAGTAGCGTACTAAGTAACACCCTTATATTTTTTGCGCCAACACTGTTTAACCCGGTGTTGGCGTATTTTTTATTTATCAAAATTTTAATGAATTGCCCTTTTCTTGTGCTTTCCACCCATTACATCAGATACATCGTTAATGGTTACGAATGCATTCTCATCCTTGTCATAGATTAAGGATTTAAGCTTGGAAACCTCAATCCTGGTTACTACAGAATAGAGAATTTTTTTATCACTTTTGGAAAACCCGCCTTTACCTTCTATGTACGTAACACCTCTGCCCAAACGGGCCATTATTGCCGAGGCAATCTCTTCATAATTTTCCGAAATAATAAATACCGCTTTTGCTTCATCGAGCCCCTCAATGGTTATATCTATTACTTTGAAAGCTATGAAGTATGCTATGAGGGAGTACATTGCTCTATCCCAGCCGAAAACCAGTCCAGCGCTGCATAATATGAATATGTTAAAAAACATGACAATTTCTCCTACCGAGAATACTGTTCGCTTATTAATGATTATTGCAACCATTTCGGTACCATCCAGCGAACCCCCATATCTGATAATTATTCCAACGCCAACACCAAGAATTATGCCTCCAAAAACTGTAGCCAATAAAACATCATTTGTTAAACCGGGTATAGGATGAAATACTTGAACCCAAACAGAAAGTGATATTATGGAAAAAAGAGAGGAGAATAAAAATGTTTTACCGATTTGCTTATAGCCAAGAAATAAAAATGGTATATTAAATACTATAATAAACAGGCCTAGCGGCATTTTAAAGAGATAACTGGAAATAATTGATACACCAACTATTCCACCGTCGATTATGTTATTTGGTATCAGGAATATTTCCAATCCCGTTGCTGTTAGTACAGAGCCTATTAAGAGAAAGATGTATCTAATGATCTCTCTCTTAATTTGATTCTTCCTAGTCATTAACCTCACCTCACCTATATAGTCTATTAATACTCAGATAGTTTTCAATAAATAACCGAGTAAATTAATTTTGCATTATGAATAAATCCCTATATCAATTGTATTCGTTCTGAGTAAACAATCTCCAGGGATCTGTTTGCGGAGTTTCGGATATGAATGTAATAATTTCCTTTTTTACGGGATGCTCGAAGGATAACTCATGAGCCCATAATGCTATCTGTTGACCGGGTTTGTTCACTTCAGCTCCATATTTCTGGTCACCAAATAAGGGATATCCGGCATGGGAGAGCTGAACCCTTATTTGATGCGGCCTCCCGGTATGTAGTTTTACTCTCAAAAGGCTCAATTCTCCATGCTGCCCGTTTACCTCCGAATTTAAAACCTCATATTCTAGAAGGGCTTCCTTGGCCTCTCCCGTACCACTCTTTACAACTGTCACCATATTAGTTCTTTCATTTTTAAGAAGAAAGTTCCTTAATAAAGCCTTTTTCTCCCCTGGTATTCCTCTTACTACTGCAAGATATGTTTTAGTAAATATTCTGGTTCTAATCTGATCAGATATTCTCGAAGCCGCCTTGGAGGTTCGTGCAAAAACCATAACGCCCCCAACAGGCCTGTCTAGCCTGTGTACCAGACCTAAATAAACCTCTCCGGGTTTATTATATCGCTCCTTAATATCCTTCTTCAGAATAGACAGAAGATCAGCATCTCCCGTGACATCTGCCTGAACAGGAATATTCACCGGTTTTTCAACCACAAGTATATGGTTATCCTCATATATTACGTTAATTTTCAAGGGTGTTCCCACCTTCCGTAGATACCACATGGAAGTGTAATTCCCGACTGGCTTTCAGGTAAACCAACCTCTCCACAGCTGTGAATACCTTTATGCCTGACTCCGACCGTCCTCATTAATATATTACTTAGGACAGTTGGGGAAAAGCCTGTTGTATATGAATTTATCAGGAAAAATAACGGATTATCCGATAAAAGTCCCATGCACTGTTCTACAAAATCATATAGAGAATCTTCTATCTTCCATATTTCCCCATTGGGACCTCTGCCGTAGGATGGTGGATCCATAATGATTCCGTCATATTTCTTGCCCCTTCTGATTTCTCTTTGAACAAACTTCATACAGTCATCAGTAATAAATCTGACAGGTCTGTCTGCCAAGCCTGAAAGTGCCAGATTCTCTTTAGCCCAGTTAACCATGCCCTTTGCAGCATCAACATGGCACACCTCTGCTCCTGCGAAGGCTGAGGCAACTGTTGCTCCTCCTGTATATGCAAAAAGATTCAACACTTTGATAGGTCTCTTGGCTTTTTGAATATTATTTATCATCCACTTCCAATTAACAGCCTGTTCAGGAAATAAACCGGTGTGCTTAAATCCGGTGGGCTCAATATAGAACTTTAATCTATCAAAGCTGATAGTCCATCTTCTCGGCAGTTTATTTTTATATTCCCATTGCCCTCCACCGCTTTGACTCCTATGATAGTGAGCATCTGCTCGCTCCCATATTTTTTTATTGTTAACTGGCCATATAATCTGTGGATCTGGTCTTCTTAGTACTATATCTCCCCATCTTTCAAGCTTTTCTCCATTACCTGTGGCAAGTAATTCGTAGTCCTTCCATTCATCTGCTAATAGCATTTTTTCCTCCAGTTTTTATCATTCTTACTTTATGTCTTCGGTAATACTTAACCTTTATTCTATAGAAGTAATAATTTCAACTATCTCCTGGGGTTTGGAGACTATAAAGTCAGGCTTAACCTTTTTAAGCAGCTTCAAGGAGTCAAAGCCCCACAAAACCGAAATAACTCTAATACCAATTTTACGGCAGGCTTCAACATCACGTTGTTCATCTCCTATATATATAACCTCTCTCTTTTCTACCCCTAGCTTTGATATAAGCCTTCCAATTGTAACGTGCTTAGAAAACAGACCCTTTGAGGATTGAACGTGATCAAATAATTTCAGGTTGTTTGTTTCAAGAAAATTCTGAATATTCTGGACTGAATTGGACGAGACTATGCTTAATCCATACCCCTCTGCATGAAGCTTAGTCAGCATTTCCCTCACACCTGCGATAGGACTCACCTCTTCAGCATAGCTATGATAGCTGTTCAAAAGTTCAACTCCAAGCTTTGGAAGCTTGAATATCGGTATCTTGAGCTCCCTCAACCGTTTTTTCATTGGAAGCTCCAGCAGTTCCCTTATCCTCTCCTGACTTACGGGCTGATATCCATACTTTATTGCAAGCTCATTTCCTAATTTTAAGAATGTTTCCAAGGAATCAACCAATGTTCCATCCAAGTCAAAAATAATATGTCTTATCATTTATCCCCCAAATCCTTTTTATCAATCTATTCCCTGTATTTTGTCATTAATATTTTAAATAATTCTGCACATGTAGGCGGAGTATATGTAATGGTATTCGCTCCTGCCTCAATTGTTTCCAGAATACTCTCTGTTGTTGGGCCTCCCGTTGCAATTATAGGTATGGTGGGATATTTGCTTCTGATTATCCTGACCACCTCAGGTGTTCTGCCAGCACAGGATACGTTAAGAATTTGTGCGCCTGCATCCAGTCTGCCCTGAATATCTGTATTCTCAGATGTTACTGTAATCACAATGGGTATATCTATTTTTGCATGCAATGCCTTTATTGTTTCATTTTTTGTCGGAGCATTTACTACAACACCAATTGCACCTTGAAATTCTGCATCCATTGCCAGGTTTATTACCCTCTTACCCGTTGTTGTTCCCCCGCCAACACCACAGAATACCGGAATGTCGGATGCATTAATAATTGAATGGGATATAATGGGCTGGGGTGTGAAAGGGTAAACTGCCATTACCGCATTTGCATTGCAATTCTTTATTATAGCAACATCGGTTGTGAACATCAAAGATTTTATGTTTTTCCCGAAAATATTAATGCCACCGGCACGATTAATTACATCTGGTATTTTAACCATATGCTTACGTAAGGTTCCCTCGATCTCAGGTACAAAAGTCATATATCCTCCTAATCTGCTCGATACCCTATAGTATCAGGCTACATTAGTTTATTTATAGTTTTGTTGCTAGGTTTACCTTTTTTAAACAATGTATACCATGTTAAGCGTATAAGTTTCTTAAAACAAGTATACTAAATTTTATATAATTCGTACAGAAATAATAGCTATTGTATTTCAGCTTGTAAATGATAAAATATAATTCATTCAAATTGAAATTTTGAAGTCAGGCTAAGCGTGAAAATACTTTGGTTGGTCATCCTGCTTTTCACGGTATTATTTATGTACGCGCTATGGGCGTAGATGGGAGCTAAAATGGACAATAATATTCTTTCAACTAAATTTCTGGGCTGTGACAGTTCCTTCGCATCATCCGAAATTGTTATTTTCGGAGCACCTTACGATGGAACCACTACCTTCCGACCAGGCACAAGATTTGCCCCCTCTGCCATGAGGATGGATTCTATAGGTATTGAAACCTATAGCCCGTATTTTGATGCTGACATAACCGATCATGCCATTAATGACTATGGTGATCTGGATCTGCCCTTTGGCTCTCCCCAAAAGGCATTGGATATGATATCTGAAACTGTAAAATATATTTTTGAAAGCAACAAAAAGCCATTAATGATTGGTGGAGAGCATCTTGTCTCACTCCCTGCAATTGAGCAGGCAGTAAAGAAGTACCCTGATCTTAAAATTATTCACTTTGATGCACATACCGATCTGCGGGAGGATTACCTCGGAGAAGCTCTCTCCCACTCCTCGGTAATACGTCGTGCATGGGATATTTTAGGTGATAACAGGATATGGCAGTTCGGTATTCGCAGCGGCACTCGGGAGGAATTTTATTGGTCCAAAGAAGGCCATACCTCTATGTGTCTGCACAATTTTGATACTTTAGTCAATGCAGTGAAGGAGATTGGCAGTTCACCGGTTTACCTTACTATTGACCTGGATATACTTGACCCGTCCAGTTTTCCGGGCACAGGTACTCCCGAAGCCGGAGGTGTCAGTTTTCTAGACCTTATTGGAGCATTAAAGACCATTTCAGCTCTTAACCTAATCGGAGCAGATATTGTGGAGCTCTCTCCCCATTATGACCACAGCGGGTCATCAACTGCATTGGCCTGCAAGGTTTTGAGGGAAGTAATACTGACCATTACCAGGTAAGTAATTTTTACAGCTTTGCGCCTACCAAAAAAGCAGTTCTGCCAATCGCCGGCAGAGCTGCTTTTTTGGTGTTTATATGTCAGAAGCTTGTCAATCTATATATAGAGTGATAAATCTACATTTGATGTTATATTGCTGAATTACCTCTTTCACGAGTACGTATCCTTATGCAATCTTGAATCTCGGAAATAAATATTTTACCATCCCCAACTTCTCCGGTTTGAGTATATTTAATAATAGTCTCTGTGATCTGTTCTACCTTTTCGTCTGTACAAACCAGCTCCAGCTTAACCTTTGGCAAAACATTGAGTGAAATCTCCTGTCCTCTGTAGTACTCCTTCCACCCTAATTGTTTTCCAGCACCCATAACCTGTGAAATTGTAATACCATCTAAATTTATGGCCAACAAAGCTTCCTTAAGCTCTTCAAGCTTTGCAGGTCTTATAATTGCCTCTATTTTCTTCATAATATAGCCTCCAATTCTCTACTAGTATTTTTACCGTTATTAATCCATTCCCGAAAATGATGGGTATGCGGATTCTCCATGTTGTGAGATATCAAGACCTTCTGATTCTTCACGAGAAGTAACTCTGAGATCCTTCATTAACAGTTTTAATACAAACATGATAACTGCTGTTCCCACTGTGGCAAGTACGATAGTAACTAATATGCTTATGAGCTGTGCTGTAAACAATCTGGTATCACCAAAAACAAGACCATCCCATTGTGCTACTGAGTTGATTGAATTTTTAGCAAATAATCCGGTTGCAATACCGCCCCAGATACCGCCTATACCATGACATCCAAAAGCATCAAGTGAATCATCATATCCGAGTTTTGACTTAATTACGCTCATTGAGAAGTAGCAAATTGGACTTACAACTGCGCCGATTATAAGCGATGCCCAAATTGGAACAAAGCCTGCACCGGGAGTTATAGCAACCAAACCTACAACTGCACCGGTTGCTGCACCCAGCATAGTGGGCTTGCCCCTTGTAATTTTCTCTACCAGCATCCAAGACAACAATGCAGCTGCTGCAGAAGAGTTTGTAGCAATGAAGGCATGAACAGCAAGTTCACCTGCTCCTAGAGCACTTCCGGCATTAAATCCGAACCAACCGAACCACAAAATTGCTGAACCGAGAAATACTAATGGAATATTATGAGGCTGATGTGATGTAACTCCATAGCCTTTTCTCTTTCCTAAGATAATACAAGCTACCAGACCTGATATACCTGAGCTGATATGAACAACATTACCACCTGCGAAGTCAACTGCTCCAAGATCTCTTAAAATACCTCCAACTCCCCACATCATATGTGCCATTGGATAATAAACTACCAGTGACCAAAGAGCTATGAAAATAAACAGTGATGAGAATTTCATTCTTTCAACTAATGACCCTGTAATAAGAGCCGGTGTGATGATTGCAAACATCATCTGGAAAGCTGCGAAGAGAGATTGCGGAATTGTTCCTGCATAATCAGGATTTGGTTCAGCACCTACGTTATTGAAAAGTGCAAAATTGAGACCTCCGATAACTCCTCCGTGATCATTGCCAAAGGACAGTGAGTAGCCTATAAGTACCCAGAGAACAGACGCGAGTCCGGCAATAAAGAATGAAGCCATAATTGTACTTAATACATTTTTACGTTTTACCATTCCACCATAAAATAATGCAAGTCCTGGTGTCATGAAGAAAACCAGTGCTGCTGAGATCAGTATAAAAGCTGTATCTCCTGTGTTAATAGTTGCCATAATTAACCCCTCCATTTTTTTATTTTTACTTTACTCATTGAATACTCCTTACTGCCTTTTTGGAAAAAAGAAACAAAAAAAACGATATGCAAGGAGAAAACATCCTCCAAACACATCGTTGTGTTATCCTTTTATCCGGTCTTTCAGTATAGGAATATAGTTCTGACATGCGATATACTGCCCATAAACATTACAACCATTTGACCCATTTTAGGCTTTCTTATCTGTCAGTGTCTTATATAGTTGTAACATCAAAAAAGCTACCCAGCTAATTGTAAAGGCAATTAACCAAGCAGCTCCATCGCTGTCATTCTTATTAATTTATCAACATTTTAGCATAGAGAATTAGCATTGTCAACTATAAAATCAAAATAATTCCGAAATATCCAAAAAACCTTGAATGAAAAAGTAAATTCCACTTTCAATATAACAAAATAGATTTTAGTCTTGCATCAAATTCCTGTAGAATTAAGTTGGTACCTTGCCTGCATTTGAAAGGAGTTTTCGATGTCAAAATTAAT
>JAEZIV010000202.1 GCA_023436515.1 Bacillota bacterium | reverse complement strand
GGCCTGGAAAGGTTCTGAGTGGTTTTTTAAAAAAGATCAACAAGGATGTAAAGGTTCTGAATGTTGAAAATATTGACAGTCTCAATGCAACTTTACAGGAATTGGGGTGTTAGCAGATATGCGTTTTGATGGGAAGACTGCTATTGTAACAGGATCATCTAGAGGTCTTGGCAGAGCAATTGCAGAGAAGCTTGGGAAATTGGGTGCAAATGTGGTGCTCAACGGTACCTCGGAATCTGTCCTAAAGACAGCTTCCGAACTTGAGAGTTTGGGGATTAAGGTTACAGCTACCATCGGTGATGTGAGGAATTCAGAGGATGTTAAGGCTATGATAGCAAAAGCTGTTGAAACCTTTGGCAGTGTTGACATTTTAGTTAACAATGCCGGTATAACAAGGGATAAACCTATGGCAATGATGTCTGAGGACGATTGGGACACCGTTCTAGACATTAATCTCAAGGGTTGCTTCCTTTGTACAAAGGCTGCAGCAAAGGTGATGATAAAGAAGAGGTACGGGAGAATTATAAACGTATCCTCTGTAGCCGGTGCTTATGGTAATCCGGGTCAGGCCAATTATTCCGCCTCTAAGGGAGGTATGATAGGCTTAACAAAAACTACTGCAAAGGAGCTTGCTCCGAGAGGGATCACCTGTAATGCCGTGACACCGGGCTTGATTGAAAGTGACATGACGGAAATATTGCCCGCCGACTTAAAGCAGAAATATCTGGAAAAGATTGCACTTGGAAGGTTTGGGACACCTGAAGATGTTGCAAATGTTATAGCTTTTCTGGCTTCAGATGAGGCAGCATATGTCACAGGTCAAGTTTTAGATATTGACGGTGGACTGGTTATGTAATAATATTTACATGAGTATGCTTTGCTAAAATATAGCAAGTTGTCTTAAATTTATAAAATTGCATACTATATATCAGTGCTTTATTTGAAGCGTATTTAGTAGTATCGATTTATAAAAACCATCCTTTGGAAGGAGGTGAATATATGGTTTTCGAAAAAGTTAAAAAGTTAATTGTTGAGCAGTTGGGAGTTGAAGAAGACGATATAGCAATGGAATCTTCTTTCATAGATGACCTCGGTGCTGACTCTCTTGATATAGTTGAGCTTATCATGGCTCTTGAAGAAGAGTTCAACCTTGAGATTCCAGACAATGAAGCAGAGAAAATCACTACAGTTGGTGATGCTGTTGAATACAATCAAAAGAATACTTAAAAAAAAGTCCCATATAGGGACTTTTTTTTAGTTTTATCAGCTAGGATGTCTAGATAACAAAGGAAGTTATGCAATTCTTCAAAAGCTCAGTGACCAAATGACCTTGGCCTTATGGACCTATTGTCTAATGGATTGGACCCTTGGTACATTGGACACTTTAAATATATCCTAATAGATTTAGATTTTATAATTTTATAAATAAATGGAGGTTAAACTATGAGCAGGCGTGTAGTAATTACTGGTGCTGGTGTTGTATCTTCTCTGGGAATGGGAATTGATCAATTTTGGGGTTCAATCAAAGAAGGTAAAAACGGAATTAGCGAAGTAACCAGAATTGATGTATCAAATCTTCAGACTAAAGTTGCGGCAGAAATAAAGGATTTTGATGCTTCCCTATATATTGATAAAAAAGAAGCCAGAAGAATGGACAGATACAATCAATTTGCCATGGTAGCAGCTAAAATGGCTGTTGAGAATTCACAATTAAATCTCGAAGCATTGGATCTTGACAAATGCGGTGTTATTGTTGGCTCAGGTGTAGGTGGTTTGGAAACTCTTGAAGACCAACATTCAGTAATGTTGAATAAGGGAGTAGGCAGAGTCAGCCCGTTCTTCATTCCTATGATGATCTCAAATATGGCAGCAGGAAGAATTGCTATTGAGTATGGCTTCAGAGGCTTTAATGATTGTGTTGTTACAGCTTGTGCCACAGGAAATAATGCCATAGGCGATGCTTTTAAGGTTATCGAACGTGGTGATGCTGATGTTATGATAACAGGTGGTGCTGAAGCTTGTATAACGATGATGAGCTTTGCCGGCTTCTGTTCAATGGGAGCTATGACTAAGAACCCTGATCCTAATACCGCTTGCAGACCGTTTGATACGGACAGAGACGGATTTATACCTGGAGAAGGTGCAGCTATCCTTGTTATTGAGGAAATGGAGCATGCAATAAAGAGAGGTGCCAATATAATAGCCGAAATAGTCGGATATGGCTGTACTTGTGATGCTTACCACATTACAGCGCCACATCCCGAGGGAGACGGCGGAGCTAAGAGTATGCAAATGGCTATAAATGACGCAGGGATTACTCCTGATCAGATAGGCTATATCAATGCACATGGAACCTCTACACCATTAAATGATCCTACCGAGGTTAAGATTGTAAAAAGAGTTTTCGGTGATCATGCAGATAAGAATGCAAATAAGCTGGCCATGAGCTCAACAAAATCAATGACAGGTCATTTGCTGGGAGCAGCAGGTGCCATTGAAGCAGTTATTACCGCTATGGCACTTAAGGATGGCTTCCTTCCACCGACAATCAATGTAAAGAACCAGGATCCTGAATGTGACATTGACTGTGTTGCTAATACCGGGAGATATGTGGATATTAAATATGCCCTTTCCAATTCACTTGGCTTCGGTGGACATAATGCAACACTTTGCTTGAAAAAATTTGAATAATTAAATGTGAACGGTTAAAATTAAATAGCATATACTTGATATTTCGCATATTGATGATATGGAATTATAAGTATAAAATAAAGATGGGGGTTAAGTACTTCCCATCTTTTTTGTGTAAAATACTTTAATTTCCTATGGAGGAAAAAATGAATAGCAACATTGATAATAATATTTCAAATATCACTTTTCTCGAAAACAAAATTAATTATTCCTTTAAGGATAAAAGCATAGTGTTGACGGCTATTACGCATAGCTCCTATGCAAATGAAAAAAAGGCAAAAAAATTGAAATACAATGAGAGAATTGAATTTCTCGGTGATTCTGTTTTGAGTCTGACGATAAGTGAGCATTTATATAAAATGTATCCTGATCTGCCAGAGGGGGAATTAACAGTAACGAGATCAAAAATAGTATGCGAAAGCTCATTATCCAGATGTGCCACTCAAATCGGTCTGGGTGAAATCCTTCTCCTTGGAAAGGGGGAGGAGCTTTCGGGAGGCCGTCGCAAAAGCTCAATACTCTCAGATGCCTTTGAAGCATTGATAGGTGCAGTTTATTTGGACGGTGGGTTTGCGACGGCCAGAGACTTTATAATGAAAAGTATGGAGAGCATTATAAGGAGCAGTATGCAGGGAAAGCTCTTTTATGATTACAAAACTCAGCTTCAGGAAATAGTTCAACAAAAAGAAGATCAGCAAATCTCTTATGCAATAATAGATGAAACAGGGCCGGATCATAATAAAACTTTTGTTGCAGAGATCAGAATAAACAATTCTCCTATTGGTCAGGGAGCGGGACATTCTAAAAAAGAAGCAGAGCAGAATGCCGCAAGGGATGCCTTGGATAAGCTGGCAGCCCAATAAGGCGGGCAGCTCACAGGAGCGGTTTGTTTATATGTAAATTATTCGCAAATTAAAGGGAGTGTTATGAATTAAAAAGCATATTGTCATACCTGTATTTGTACCCCATAAGGGCTGTCCCTTTGATTGTATTTTTTGCAATCAGAAATCCATTAGTGGACAGGTTGAGGAACCTGATGAAAAAGATATCAGAAGAACTATAGAGAGCTATCTCAGCACATCTCCAGATGCATTTATCGAAATTGGGTTTTACGGCGGAAGCTTTACCGGAATTTCCATCGAGGAGCAAAGATGGTATCTTGATATAGGTTATAGCTATGTGAAACAAGGCAAAGTGCAGCAAATGAGGCTTTCAACAAGACCTGACTATATCAATTACGATATCCTGAATTTTCTTTCAGAGTACAAGGTTAAAACAATTGAGTTAGGAGCGCAGAGTCTTGATGAGCAGGTATTATCCTGCAGTAACAGAGGTCATAATATCGATGCTGTTGTAAAGGCAGCTAACATGATAAAGGAGAAGGGCTTTGCACTTGGAATTCAAACAATGGTCGGCTTACCCGGAGACACCAGAGAGAAGGCGCTATTAACTGTAAAGAAGGTCATTGAACTCAAACCTGATATTGTCAGAATTTATCCCACTCTTGTTATAAAAAATACTTATTTGCAAAAATTGTATGAAACAGGGAAATATTCACCCTTAACACTGGAGGAAGCAGTAGATATCTGTGCGCTGCTTCTGGAACTTTATGAGAAAAATAATATAAATGTTATACGAATAGGGCTACAGCCAACGGATAATATAAGTGAGGGTGGAGAAGTGGTTGCAGGCCCATTTCATCCAGCCTTTAGACAATTAGTCCAAGCAAGACTTATGATGAACAGGCTTATAAAATACTTCCGGGACAAAAATCTATATAATGTTGAGGAATTAACCATCGAATGTAACTCGGGGAACATTTCAAATATTATCGGTCAAAAGAGGGTAAATATGGAAAAACTGAAAGCTCAATTTGGTATTGGTAAAATATCGGTTAAGCTAAATGAAGATATCAAGGAATTTAATGTGAAAACCTGACAAATATTAGCATCAATGTTTATGTAAAATTTTAAATGTAAAAAGAAGGAATTTGAAGTAATATATAGAATAGTTATATATTGTATAGTAATTTTAGATATATTAACTTATTTTATTAAAGCATTTTTAGGAGGATGTATTTATGGAAGTTCTAAAGGTTTCAGCTAATTCACAACCAAAATCTGTTGCTGGGGCGTTAGCCGCTGTACTGCGCGACAACAATTATGCAGAAATACAGGCAGTTGGTGCTGGATCGGTAAATCAGGCTGTTAAGGCAATAGCTATTACTCGTGGTTTTGTTGCTCCTAATGGAATTGATCTTGTCGCAGTTCCTGCTTTTGCTGAAGTAAATATTGATGGTGAAGAAAGGACAGCTATTAAGTTTTACATTCAACCAAGGTAGTTAATTAGATTGATCTATAGGCTCGCATATAATTATGCGAGCCTGAATTATCCTTATTTAGCATTAATGTATTCCTGCAGAAAGCTTTACTTGACCATTATAAGCCATCAATAATCTTCTTTCTACTTCGTTCCAGTTTATTATTTCCCACCAGGCATCAATATATTTCCTTCGGTTATTCTGATAATCAAGATAATAGGCATGCTCCCAGGAGTCACAAACCAATATTGGTATACCGCTCCATTGAGTAAGATTCTGGTGCTTTTCACACATCAATATTTCAAGACGATTCCAGGCAGGCTGCCAGACTAAAATCCCCCAACCCGAGCCTTCGACCTTTTCAGCAGCCGATTTAAATTGCTCCCTAAAATTATTGACTCCACCAAAATACTGGTTCATTTGATTGATTGTATTTGGACCGGGCATGCCTCCGGTGCCGGGAGGGGACATAACCGTCCAAAAAATACTGTGAAGTATATGACCCGAGCCGTTAAAAGCAAGCTCATTTTCCCAGTACTTTATTAGCTCATAATTATTGTTCTTTCTTGCTTGCTCCATATTTATTTCTGCTTTGTTCAAGCCATCTACATATGCTTTATGATGCTTATCATGGTGGATTGTGACTGCCTTTTCACTTAAAACAGGCTCAAGAGCATTATAGGGATAGGGGAGTGGAGGCAGCTTATGTTGACCGATTGGAACCATATTAATTTGCATGTTGACCTCCTTAGCCATGCTGGCAAAAATATATTTATTCCTATTTTTATAATATTATTTTTTATAAACAGATGTTAATAAGAAAGCGTCAATAATTGACGCTTAAAAATAATTAATTATTACTCCTTCTTAATACCAGCCGTAACCGTAATGAGGACGGCGTCTTCTTCTGAGAAGCTCTCTTAATAATATGATAGATATAAGATCCCTGCGGAAGCGTCTTCTCCTTCCGAAGCCTCCTCCGAAGCCTCCTCCGAAGCCACCGAACTGCCTGTCGTCACTATCTTTTTTGAAGCTCTCAGACGCACCTTTATAGTTC
>JAEZIV010000036.1 GCA_023436515.1 Bacillota bacterium | reverse complement strand
ATAGATTATGAAAAGCTCTATTTCAATATGCTGGATGCCAAAGCTGATTGGCTTTATAATCTCACTGAATGGGAAAATATTCTTTCTACTGAAAGAAGGCAGGAAATAACAAAGGAATTCAGAACCTCAAGAATGGCAGTTAGCAATAAAGTTGGAAGAAACGACCCCTGTCCCTGCGGAAGCGGTAAAAAATATAAGAAATGCTGTGGCAAGGAGTAAGATTTATTCCGGATATACTATATAAAATTGAAAGCAGACAGACTGGTTGAGGGTTGACTTGTCTCTCTGCTTTTTTGTTTATTTACTTAATAAATCAGGATATATTTTGACTAATACATTAATATGAATATTACTGGTAAATAATTTTAGTTTTTGAGAATGATGATTTTTTAACAATACCAACTTGCGTTACTTCGGAAAATAATATACAATTGGGGTATGTTTTGTGGGAAATATGAAGGCGGATAGTGAGTGGAATTTCATCAAGGGTATGGAGGAAATTATGGAAGATAGATTTATGAGATATGTTGATAAGATGGTTGGTGCTGTTGACAATGTTAATAAAATTGATGCCGAATTCTTTAATAAATATAATGTTAAAAAAGGTCTGAGAAACAGTGACGGATCCGGAGTACTGGTGGGATTGACCGAAATAGGTGAAGTACACGGCTATGTGCTTTATGAAGGAGAGAGAAAGGAAGACGAAGGAAGACTGATTTACAGAGGAATTGATGTTGTTGACCTTGTAAAGGGTTTCCAAAAGGAACAGAGGTATGGGTTTGAGGAGGTCTGCTACCTGCTCATGTTTGGAGAACTCCCTGACAGATTGCAGTTGGAGGAGTTTAATGAGCTGCTTGGGGAGCTGCGTGCTCTACCAAATGGTTTTACTGAAGACATGATTCTAAAAGCGCCTAGTTCGGATATTATGAATAAGCTTGCCAGAAGTGTTCTTGCTTCATACTCCTATGACAGTGACCCCGACAGCATTGATGCAAAAAATCTCTTGAGACAGAGTATAGAGCTGATTGCTCGTTTCCCAACAATGGCTGCATACGGCTTTCAGGCCAAGTCCCATTATTACGGTGGGCAGAGTCTTTACATTCATATGCCAAGACCTGAGCTTTCAACGGCGGAAAATATTCTACACATGATTAGACCCGATAACAAGTATACCAAAACTGAGGCGGAAATCCTTGACCTGGCACTTGTACTCCATGCCGAGCATGGAGGGGGAAATAATTCAACCTTTGCAGCAAGAGTAGTATCCTCCACTGAGACAGATACATATTCGGCCATTGCAGCCGCAGTAGGCTCCCTAAAGGGTCCGAAGCATGGAGGTGCCAATATAAAAGCAATGCAAATGCTGGAGAACATAAAGGAAAATGTTTCTGATTGGGCAGATGACGGGGAGATTCGGGATTACCTTACACGAATGATGAACAGGGAAGTATTTGATAAAGCGGGACTAATATATGGACTTGGACACGCAGTGTACACCCTGTCCGATCCCAGAACTACCCTGCTAAAGGAAAAGGCTCATCAGCTTGCAATAGAGAAAGGGAGAGAGAAGGAATTTTTACTCTACGATGCAGTTGAAAGAATTGGGCCAGAGGTATTTGCCCTAAAGAAGGGAACTTCAAAAAACATCTGTGCAAATGTTGACCTGTATTCAGGCTTTGTATATAATGCTTTGGGAATACCGACAGAGTTATTTACACCACTGTTTGCTGTTGCACGAATTGTGGGCTGGTGTGCTCATAGGATAGAGGAAGTAGTATGCATGCAAAAGATAATAAGACCTGCATATAAGAGTATAACAAAACCCCAGACCTTTATTCCTTTGGAGGAAAGATAAGGCCGGGGCCTCAAAGTAGGCTTCCTAAAGATAAAGTCAGGTTATATTACTCCGATCAAGCTTAAAAACACGATAAGCAGCAGTATCGGGGTAATGTACCTTAACAGGAACATATAGACTTTTATTAGTACCCCATTATTTAGACGTCCGTTATTTGACAGCTCCTCACTTATGTTATGCTTATTTTGAAAGTAGCCAACAAACAGGCAAATAAGCAATCCGCCAAGTGGCAGCAAAACATTCGAGGAAGCGCTGTCAAAGAAGTTGAAGAGAGTAAGACCCAGTATTTTTATGCTGCTGAGAAGGCTGGCGTTGCCTGCGGATAAGGCTGAGGGGAAGCCAAAAAGCATAACAATAAGAGCTGTAATTATAACAGCTTTTGTTCTTGATAAATGCATTTCCTCAGTAATGAAGGTTATTACAACTTCAAAAATGGACATCATAGCAGTTGTTGCTGCAATAGCTGTTAAAATAAAGAAAAGCACAACCAAAAAGCTACCAAAGGGTATTTGGGAAAAAACAAGGGGAATAGTCATAAATAACAGACCCGGACCCTGCTCCGGCTTCATGCCAAAGGAAAAAACCGCAGGGAAAATTGCCACACCGGCTAGAATTGATACAACAGTGTCTGACAATGCAACCTTACCTGAGGTGAAGAAGAGATTATTGTCCGAGGTAAAATAGCTGCCGTAGGTAATTATTGTTCCCATACCAAGGGACAACTTAAAGAATGACAGTCCTAAAGCCATAAGTACTACTTCCATTGTGACACTTGAAAAGTCAATCTTAAATAAGAACCTTATTCCAGCCATGGCTCCTGGCAGAGACAGGGAACGAACGTCGCAAATAACTATTAATATCAGTAGTACGGGCATAAGAGTTTTTGTTATCCTCTCAATCCCTTTCTTAACTCCAAAGAGCAGAATTATTGATACTACAGCTATGGCGATAAATTGCCAGATTATTGGCTGCAATGGGCCTGTAACAGTGTCGTTGAAAACCTTTTCCATTTTCGCCATATTCACATCTCTTAAAAGTCCTGAGATGGTCTTGAAAATGTACGAGTACACCCAGCCTGCTACTGCACTATAGAAAAAAAGTATAAAAAATGCAGATAGTATTCCCATATATCCTATTGCCCTCCAAAAGGGTTGACGGGTTAGGGCTTTAATGGCTCCGATTGCATTTTTTCTTGTACTTCTGCCGATGTAAAGCTCGCTGACCATAACTGGAAGAGCCACAAAAACGACACATATGAGATATATTATTAGGAAGGCTCCACCTCCATACTTTCCTGTCAGATACGGAAACTTCCATATATTGCCAAGACCTACGGTAGAGCTCAGAGTTGCAAAGAAGACTGCCAATCCAGATGAAAATCGTTCGCGTACCAACTTATTGCTCTGTTCCTTCATACAAGCTCCTCTTTACTCGAATTGTGAGATTAATAAAATAATAAATTCACATAATTATTTTCTACAGAAATGAAATATTAATACAAAAAACATTTATTAATCAATATTAGATTAATTAACCAAATACAGGGTATAACAAGATTAGCGGTTTATTGAAATATTTAAGCAGTAGACAAGCGTATTAAAATAAAATATCATATACAAGAACATTACAACATTTTTGGGACATTTACATGCTTTTGGAGGGTTAAATTTATGAGAAGAACTAAAATAATCTGTACACTGGGACCTGCTTCAGATAATGAAGAGATACTTAGAAATATGATGCTTGGCGGAATGAACGTTGCAAGAATGAACTTTTCCCATGGTACTCATGAGCAGCATAAAAAAAGGGTTGAATTATTCAAAAAAATCAGAGAGGAATTAGGTTTGCCAATTCCATTGCTACTTGATAC
>JAEZIV010000466.1 GCA_023436515.1 Bacillota bacterium | reverse complement strand
GCTCTCCCATTGTTAAGGGGCTTGCAAAGTTTATGCTTAAAAACAGCTTTATACCGTAATCACGGAATATATTATTAAGTCCCGCAACCTCATTTATATATTTTTCAGTTATAAGTAAGGTCTCATATTTATGTACATTAACATTGTTGATTACAATTGAGTTTATCCCTACAGAAGCCAGTAATCTTGCATAGTCCTTTATTCTGGTGAGGTTTGCCTTTATTTTGTTTCGGGTATAGAAGATTGATGTTCCGGCATAACCTCTTTCGATGCTGCCGTCAATATTGTCCCAATGATTTATAATTCTCAGCTGGTTTACCGGGTTTTCAATTCTTGGCAGTTGTGCTATTTCAGTTCCTGTCTGTATTAATCTAAGCAGCGTAAATACCCCGTAAAGCACACCCTTTGCGGTTTTACCGGCTACCAGCAGCTTCCTTTTATTGTTTTCCTCTAATAGCTTTATTATAAAGCCCTCATCACAAAGCTGCTCCTCAGCTCCGCCCAGTAAGGCCGCCAGTTCACTGTTTCCTGAGAACGTACCCAGCATCAGGTAATCTTCTCCCTCAGGTACTGCAGAAACCACCGGCTTCAAGCCCAATATTCCGGATAAGCCTGTCTTTAGTTCATTTACTGCCTTCTGCATTATTGAATTGTTTTCTTTTATCACCAGCTCTTTCAGCATGGTTTTGTATTCTGCCGACAGCTGCATATCTTCAAGCCTGTAGTATTTTAGCCAGCACTTGTACATAGAAGTGCTTTTTGGATTTCCTGATACAATATAATTGCTCATTTGCATCCTCCCGGAAAGTATATTGTTTTTAGTATTTCTTCATCTTTGAAATTGCTTCCCACAGGCCGTTAAGGTAGGTAACACCCAAGGCCCTGTCATACAGTCCATAACCCGGCCTTGCCTTCTCACCCCAGATCATTCTGCCGTGGTCAGGTCTGATATAGCCTTTAAAGTCCACGTCATGATAGGCCTTCATTATCTCGAACATATCAAGGGAACCATCGGAGGAGAGATGTGAGGCTTCATGGAATACCTTGTCTCCTACAAACTTTATGTTTCTCACATGTCCGAAGTGGATTCGTCCCATTCTTCCAAAGTATCTGATTATATCAGGTATGTTATTTGCCGGATTTGCACCCAATGAACCGCTGCACAGTGTCAAACCATGATATGGACTGTCTACAAGCTTCACCAGTCTGTCCAGGTTCTCCTTTGAAGTCACTATTCTGGGTAAGCCGAAAAGAGACCAGGGTGGATCATCAGGATGAATTGCCATTTTTACGTCGGCCTCTTCGCAAACCGGAATTATGTTCTCAAGAAAGTATTTAAGGTTTTCAAATAGCTTTTCTTCATCAACACTTTTGTATTTTTCAAGGGTTGCCTTCAATATTGCCAACCTCTCGGGTTCCCACCCGGGAAGGATAAAACCGTTGGAGTTTGTTGCGGTATCCTCTACCAGCTTCACAGGATCTATGTCCTTAACAATGTTATGATCATAAAATAGAGCATTTGAACCATCCTCAAGCTCATGGGCCAGCTCTGACCTGAGCCAGTCAAATACCGGCATAAAGTTGTAGCAAATAACCTTTACTCCCGCTTTTCCAAGATTTCTTATACACTGCTTGTAGTTTTCAATATAGGTATCTCTTGATGGCAGGCCCAGCTTAATATCCTCATGAACATTAACACTTTCTATGACCTCCAACTCAAGGCCTGCGTTTTCAACAGCAGCCTTCAACTGAAGAATTTTGTCCATAGGCCATACCTCACCTACCGGAACATCATATAGAGCTCCGACTACTCCGCTCATTCCGGGGATCTGCCTTATTTGCTTCAATGTAACGCTGTCATCCTTTTCTCCGAACCATCTGAATGTAATTTTCAATATATCATCTCCTCGCATAAATTCTATTTAACATATTTTTTAAGAGTATCTCTTACAGCACCCGGACCCTTGAGCATCTCACTAAAGAAATTCTCGATTTTTTCACCCAAACCTGCTTTATATAAATCCAATCCAAATATCTGTTCATTTGACAGCAGAGGCTTGAGACAGTCCCCCCTAGAATGTGGTTCCCCAAGATTAACCGTCTGAAAATAGGAGGTAAGCTCTTGAAGCAGGGGATCGTGGCTGAGCTCCATATCATTGCCCATATCATCCACTCCTATAAGGTACCTGCACCAGCCGGCAATGACCAGCGGAATATATGTCAGGCTCCCAACCTTAAGCTCCGGATGGTTATGATAGGTCTTTAATGTTTCCCCGTATCTAACGGGTATTTTCTGGGATGTATCACAGGCAATCCTTTGTGGTGTGTCAGGAATAAAGGGATTTGGCAGCCGCTCCTCAAGAACCTCGGCGATAAACTCACGGGGGTCAATTATCCCCGGATTGACAACCACCGGCATTCCCTCATCATAGCCGATTCTTTCAACAAGCCTTTTAAGCTGCTCATCCCTCATTTCATCTGCAATGAGTGTATAACCCAGTAAGCAGCCAAATACGGCTAGGGCAGTATGAAGGGGATTCAGGCAGGTCGTAACCTTCATCTTTTCCACTTTGTCAACAGTGTCCCTGTCTGCGAAATAAACTCCCGTAAGCTCCAATTCGGGACGCCCGTTAGGGAATTTATCCTCAATTACAAGGTACTGGGGCTTTTCAGCATTTACAAACTGTGATATATATGAGCTTTTAGAGGTACACAGTATCTTTACTCCCTCAACGCCCAGCTCACGAAGGCTTTGCTCTACTGCTGTGGAGGGTCTGGGGGTGATCTTATCTATCATTGTACACGGAAAAGCTACCTTTCCTTCGTTAACAATGTATTCAAGGCAGCCTTCCTCCACAAAACCCTTCTCTGTCCAATGTGAAAGCAGTGTTTTAACCGAGCTCCGTAGTCTATGGCTGTTATTGGCACAATTATCCATACTTACCAGAGAAACGGGCAGCTCTCCGGCTCTGTACCTGGTATAAACAAGAGAAGCAATTTTTGCCATAAGACTTTCCGGTTTTTCGGGTCCGTTATTTATATCCTCCATTACTGCCGGTAGGAAGGCTCCAGACATATCAGTCAGATTGTACCCCTTCTCTGTAACGGTGAAGCTTACAATCTGCAAGGAAGGCTTGCGGAATATATCCTGAAGCCTTTTCCAGTGGCTGAAGATAGCGGTATTTGCAGATAAACTCTCTGAAATGGAGGCGATAATGCTTTTCTCCATATTTCCGTCAGGCAGTAGGTTTACCAATATAGTCAAGTTGTCCGAGGGATGAAAGACCTCATCAACGATATAGCTGTCGTTAGGTGCTACGGCAATTATTCCTGTATTTGTCCTTCCGACCTCCAGCAGCTTTTGCTGAAGTACCGCAATAAAACCCCTGAAGATGTTTCCCGCACCGAAATGAACCCACTTTGGTGCTTTCTCTGTCTCGGACAGCATTTTATTAATATCAAACCCCGGCAGCTCAATTCCTGCCTTAATCCAAAAATCAGTATTGTTTAAATTTTCTCTGTTTAATTTCATAAAAGTCTCCACTTATATATCACGTATATGTATTCCGGCATTACAGCCTATTCTTCATGCCCACTTCCCAATTACCGGTAACTATTCCGGACAGCTAGCCTTATATTAAGTAATATCAAAAGAGCACTTTTTGCTATTATGTTTTTTCTGATTTTGGTGCTCGACAAGATTAAAGGGAGGGAGTATGGGCCTATAAAAGGAAATACCTACAGCTTTCCTTCATATTTATTATACCAAGGGTGTAATTTTGGTAATATGCTTATATTGCCGTTTGACTTGCAATAATTGCTATGATAGAATGGCGTTACTCCAGTTTCTTAGAATATTTGAAAGGAGCCTTCAATGAAAAAAAGGTTTCACCCCTATCAAACCCGCCAGGAAATGCATGCAAAGGATTATGAAATTTTTTATTACTCGGATTCAGTATTAGATAGGGTTTCTCTTCATCATCACGATTTCTACGAATGTTTTTTCTTTATTTCGGGTAATGTAACCTATTATATAGAGGGTAAAACATATGACCTTAAACCCGGAGATATTGTTCTGGTCAATACTACAGAGCTTCACCAGCTTTCGGTCAAGGATCATTCGGTACCCTACGAACGAATTGTTCTGTGGATTGATAAAAGCTTTCTAAGCGGCTTTACCACCGAGAAAACCGACTTATCCTCATGTTTTTACACAAAGAAGGATAATGTCATAAGGCTTAACCTTGAGCAGCAGCAAAAAATCAAAACCATTCTTCACAAAATTTTGTCTATAGAGAAATACACCGGGATGGGCAGTGATCTTCTATACAAGGCTTATTTTATTGAATTGTTTGTACAGCTGAATATGTTCTTTATGTACAATAGCATCCCGCCCGATACAGATATCAAGAAAAGTACCATGATTACTGATATTATTGAATACATTAACAACCACCTGGATGAAGAAATAACTTTGGACAGGCTGTCAGAATATGTCTACTTAAGCAAGTACCATCTGATCAGAGAATTTAAAAAGCACTCCGGTACAACAATCCACAAATATATTATTCAAAAAAAGCTTATACATGCCAAGGAGCTTATTCTAAAGGATGTACCTATAACCAACGTTTACAAGCAGTGCGGTTTTGGGGACTACTCTAACTTTTTCAGATCCTTTAAAAAGGAGTATGGTGTCACTCCAAGACGGTTTTATGAGCTATCTGCAGGCTCAAAGCAGGGTTAGCCATTTTGCTTATCAACAAAATTTTTTCACAGACAACTATGATCACCAAATGTATGGTGACGGTGTCCAGCTGGCAGATATGGTTTATTTATAAGCAAAAATATATAACCCGATATATGAAGAAATGGCGTAGCTTTTATGCTACGCCATACAAATACAATTTTACCAAAACGGAACAAACCAGTCTTTGCCTGACTTGTTCCGTTTTTTTATTTATTTAGTCGAGCAAAATTACTTTCTAGCAACTCCGGTCTTTCTAGCTGCTTCAGCAACTGCTGCTGCAACTGCCTTTGCTACTCTTGGGTCGAAAGGAGCAGGAATTACATAGTCTGCCTTTACTTCTTCATCAGTGATGAGTTCTGCTATTGCATAAGCAGCAGCAATCTTCATTTCATCATTTATTTCACGAGCTCCTACATCAAAGGTACCTCTGAAGATACCAGGGAAAGCAAGAACATTGTTAACCTGATTTGGGAAGTCGGAACGACCAGTTCCAACAACAGCAGCGCCTGCTTCAATAGCGTCTTCTGGCATAATTTCAGGAGTTGGGTTTGCCTGTGCAAATATAATAGGATTTGGAGCCATTGACTTAACCATTTCCTTAGTAACCTGGTTAGCTGCAGAAACTCCGATAAATACATCCGCTCCAACCATAACATCCTTCAATGTACCCTTCTTACCTTCAAGGTTAGTGATCTTAGCCATTTCAGCCTTGATTGGGTTGAGGTTGTCTCTACCTTCATATATAACACCCTTTGTGTCACAGAGAACTACTTTTCTGAGACCCATTGAGAAGAGAAGCTTTGTTATAGCTATAGCAGCGGCACCTGCACCATTTACTACTATAGAGATATCCTCCATCTTCTTGTCAACAACCTTTAATGCATTGATAAGTCCTGCAGCTGTAACGATAGCACTACCATGCTGGTCATCGTGGAATATTGGAATATCTGTTTCCTTCTTTAATCTTTCTTCTATTTCAAAGCATCTTGGAGCAGCGATATCTTCAAGATTTACACCGCCAAAGCTGCCTGAAAGCAGTTTAACAGTCTCAACTATAGTATCAACATCCTTTGACTTTATACAGAGAGGGAATGCATCAACATCTCCGAAAGTCTTAAAGAGGCAGCACTTTCCTTCCATAACAGGCATTCCTGCTTCAGGACCGATATCACCCAAACCTAATACAGCTGTTCCGTCTGTGATAACAGCAACAAGGTTGTGCCTTCTGGTATATTTGTAGGAGTTTTCGACATCTTTCTGAATTTCAAGACATGGTTGTGCAACTCCAGGGGAGTATGCCAATGAAAGATCCCTTTTGTCGTTCAATGGAGCCTTACATACTACTTCTATTTTTCCTGCCCACTCTTCGTGTGCCTTAAGTGAATCTTCATAAATCGTTCCCATTTTTTAACCCTCCAAATGTAATTTGTTAATCATAAGTATTTAAACTTATTATAAGTAACAAATAATGACATTATTCACATCACTATTTGTTCCTCTTAATCATACACTATTGTGAAAACTTTCACAAGTCATTTTTTGACTTTTATCCGGTTTTCTCAGACTTATTTGAAATTTATTAATTGCTTATATATCCTTAACTTCGTTTATAACGGCTTTAACCTGCTCTGCAGAGTGCTTCAACAGCTGTAATTCAGCATCTGAAATCTTTAACTCGAGAACCTTTTCAGCTCCACTAAAGCCAACGATTGTTGGTACGTTCAATAATACATCCTTGATACCGTACTGTCCGTCAAGAACTGTACCTACAGGCATTATTGTGTTGAAGCCCTTAAGTATTGATTCAACTATTCTGTTGATTGATAGAGCAATACCATAATAAGTTGCACCCTTATTCTTGATAATAGTAGCACCTGCAGCTTTAACCTCTGCGAACAATGCGTCCTTATCAATGCTTAAGCCATTAGCCTTGATGTAGTCATCAAACTGTGTACCAGCTATGTGAGTCTGGCTCCATACTGGAAGCTGTGAATCACCATGCTCACCCATGATATAACCGTGAACGTTAGCAATGTCTACATTCAATGCCTGAGAAATGTGAGTTCTGAATCTTGCACTGTCAAGAACAGTACCTGAACCTATAACCTTACTAGCAGGTAAACCTGACCATTTCTGCGTCATGTAAGCCAATACATCAACAGGGTTTGATACACTTACGATTACCCCGCCGTTGTAGTACTTCATTAATTCTGTTACGATGCTTTTCATTATTGTAGCGTTCTTCTTTGCCAAGTCTAAACGTGTCTCGCCTGGTTTTCTTGCAGCTCCTGCAGTTACAACTATAACTTCACAGTCCTTTACATCCTGATAGTCACCGGAATAAACTGTCATGTGACCAGCAAATGATAAGCCGTGGCTAATATCAAGTGCTTCACCGTAAGCCTTTTCCTTGTTAACATCAATTAAAACCAATTCGGACACTAAATTGTTTATAGACATCGCATACGCTGCGGACGCTCCAACAAATCCTGCTCCAATAATAGCAACCTTATAACCCATTTTAATTCCCTCCATTTTTTCGCAATTGTTAATAGCGTAACACAACTTGTATTAACATACAAACATTAATATATGTTTAATAATTTGTTTAAATAGCAAAAATCGCTAATTTTTTAGATTAAGTTTCAATTTATAGCCGATGCTTTAATTTTTATGCACTTCCAACTGATTTGTATACAATGTCTCGTCTTAACCTCTGCTTCCGGCAAAGGGCAAGGGTTTCAGTTCGATTGTTCAAAGTTTAACAAAATAAATATTTATTATATTGATAAAAAAATAACTATTTTCCCCTTCATTATATTATATGTCATGTAAATTGTGCTCAAGCATGGATAATAGTACTGTAAAGAAAAACCTGAAAGTCCAAATGCAAAAAAAAAAGACGACTTCTCGTCCTTTTATTGGTGGATTTATTTACTGTGCTCCTAGCACTTATTTCTCTCATATACAATTCGGATTCCTTCAAGTGTAAGGGTGGAGTTTACATGATTAATTGTTCTGGACTCTTCGGCAATAAACCTGGCAAGCCCACCTGTGGCAATTACCTTTATGTTATCCTCCTGCATTTCCTGCTTTATCTTCTTTACAAGATAATCCACCTGCCCCACATAGCCATAAAATATACCTGACTGCATGCTGGCAACTGTGTTTTTTCCTATAACACAATCGGGCTTTATCAGATCAATCCTCGGGAGTTTAGCCGCCTTCTGAAACAAGGCCTCTATACTAATTTTTATGCCGGGACACAAAACATTTCCAAGGTATTCTCCTTTCCCCGATATGGCGCAAAAGGTTGTAGCCGTCCCCATGTCAACAATTACCAACGGTCCGCCGTAAATCTCATAGGCTGCAACGGCATTAACAATCCTGTCAGTTCCTACTTCCTTTGGATTCTGACATCTTATGTTAATTCCGGTTTTAGTTCCGGGCCCGATCACCAATGGATCCAGCTTGAAATATTTTTTAATAGAGTTCTCAATGGTATACATTATAGGAGGAACAACAGAGGCAATAACAACCGCCTCAACCTTATGATAGCTTAAGCCCGCATGATCAAACAGATTTAACATGAACATGCCCAGCTCGTCGGAAGTTCTCTCCTTGTCGGTCTTTAGCCTCCAGCTTGCCAACAGATCCTTTCCATCGTATACTCCCAGGGCCGTATGTGTATTCCCAACATCGATAACAAAAATCATTTTATTTACACTCCAAGGCGCATGCTTCGTATCTCTTTTATTTCAAGTTCAATTTCCTTTTCGATTCTAACAATATCCGCCGTAATATCTGATACTGTTTCCTCAGCCCGAGGCTTAATTGCCGGTCTCTGGAAATGCTGCCTCACATTTTCACGATTTTCTCTAGGCTGATTTTCTCTGTGAAAAGTCCTTTGATGATTGTCTCTATGCTGGTAATCCCTCTGATTCTCTCTTTGGTTCTCTCTTTGATTCTCTCTTTGATTTTCCCTTTGGTTATCCCTCTGGTTTTCTCTATAATTATTTTCCCTGCTCTGGTTATCACGGTTTTCCCGTCTCTGGGCCTCCCTCTGCTGATTAAACTCTCTATGGCTCCCGTTTTCCCTCTGCTGATTTTCTCTAGGCGGGCGATTATTTCTTACCTGGTGCTCCCTGCCCGATGTCTCTCCATCCTTATGTAAGGATTTCTGCTGGGAATTACCGCTAACGGCTTCACCGGCTTGCGCTCCATCCTTTGAATAATTCTTTCTGGGGTAATCATTCTTTTTAACCACTTGTTAATTCCTCCTATGCCCTTCTAAACAGATAACTAAAATATTTTATTTTATATGCCGTTATTATTAACTGCATAGTATTGTATAATCTAAATACTTTAGGTGTAACCCATAAGTCCTCTAACCTGAACCTCGCCTGCCGAGATTTCTTTTAATGTTCCATCCTTACATTTTACAACAAGTTTGCCATCAGAGGCAATGGATTGTGCAACTCCAAAATATTCAACATCCTTGCTTACAACTCTGATTTCCTTGCCAAGGGTAACTGAGTATTTATTCCATCTTTCAATGATTTTTATTGTATTCCCCTTAAGCAGGTCTAAATATATCTCATCAAAGCTGCTCAAAATACTCTCCAGCAGCCTGACCCTCGACTGCTTATGTCCTGTATGAATTTTAAGCGAGGTAGCTCTTCCGGAGATAGCAGCACCAAAATCCTCAGAATCTTGGTTTACATTTACGCCTATTCCAACAATAACATGGTTTACATGTCCCGGCTCAGCACTTAGTTCAGTTAAAATTCCACATAACTTACAATTATCTAATATTATATCATTAGGCCATTTTATTCCGCAACAAACACCCTGCTCTCCATATATACCCTCAACCACAGCTACTGATGCTGCGAGGGTAATAAGCTGTACCTCTTCCGGCTGCAAGGATGGTCTTAGGATTATAGAGAACCATAGCCCATTGTTGCTCTCAGACTCCCAGGTCCGTCCTACTCTACCCCTTCCCAAGGTTTGCTTCTCAGCTATTACCACCGTGCCATGAGGGCAGTTATCGTTGGCAATTTTTTTAGCATAATTATTTGTGGAATCTACTTCCTCCAAATGTATCAAATTACTTCCTAGCTGCTGTCCCGGTAAAAGTCTTATCTCTCTCTCATCCAGAAGGTCAGGTAATTCGTTGAGCTTATAGCCTTTTTTTGAGGAGGACTCAATGGCATAGCCCTCTTTTCTGAGCTCATTAATTTGCTTCCAAACTGCTGTTCTTGAAACGCCTAAAAGCCCGCTAAGCTCCTCACCCGAAAGAAAGCCGTCTGTCTCTTTCAATTTATTTAAAATCAGGTTTTTCAACATTACCTCCATGAGTAAAACAAATTCTTTAAATCGGGCTTTTTAATACAATATGTCTTTCCTTCGGGAGTCTTAAATACTGTTGTTCCATTATAAGGGTTCTCATGCTTTTCAAGGTGTTTTTCCTCCGAAAGTCTGTCAAAGAAGTAGTATAAAAGGAAATCATCTGTTGCGGGAATATTTTCTCGCAACTCCTGCAGAATGTTGTTTATGTACAGTTCTTCAGAGTTTGTGTAAATAACGGGAGAATCCATTCTCCTATCAAGCACTGCTGCCTCACCTGCAAGGATGGTTGAAGTTATAAGGCATTCAGGCAGCCTAAGGGAGCCAAATATATATTTTTCAACAGGTATTATGGACTTATAGTAGAACTCCAGTTGTCCGTCGAATGCATTCTCATAGAGAAATCTGTCTGCTATAAAGCATTTTTCCTTCTTTACCTGAACCTTAAGACAGGTATGCTCGGAAGACCTATAGAGCTCTATATTATCCTTAGGATTTAGGAGCCCAGAAAAACATAAGGTTTTATCTCCATCAATTATTGCCTCTCTGTCATGAAAGGTTGATAGTTTAAGTCCGCAGTCCAGAATGTTTGATACATTTTCAGTATTCACATAATAATAGACCTCTATCATTTATGCACCCCATTGAAAATCATAAATATCAATTGATATGTTTATTTATATTAAGAAATGATTAGACAGCATAGCTTACTATCTAATCATTTCTTTTATTATATTACATTTCTCTCATTTCTGCCATATGTGGTTTTATTATGGCCCCGTCAGCAAATTCGTGATTTATGCCATGCAATGCAAGCCCTTTCACTGAAGCAGCTATATCCGGTAAGCTGCTCTCCAATACTTCATTTACCTCATCCTGTTCAGTCTTGAATTTGGTAATCAATTTCACGGCAGGGTCAAGCTCCTCATAAAACATTGCTATCAAGTCGCCAGGCTGTGCATCCAGCATAGCTTTTTCAAGGGCACCTGTTTCACTGAGTATCACCTCGATGTTTTCCTTTTTAAAGCCTGTACTTAAAATACTCTCTTCAAACAGTGCAGCAACCTCACCATTTTTTCTTCCTCTTAAATCCTTGTCCTCTTTTACATATATTTTGTCAAAGGACCCGGCGCACAACTGCCCAACCTCCTTAATATTTGAATCCATTCTGTCTCCAGGCATACCTATAATTCCAACCAGTCTTTTTGCTCCTGTTTTCTGCATAAATTTGATTACCGCAGAGTATCCGGCTATGTTGTGGCTATAATCTACCATTACCTTAAAGGCACCCATATCAAAAATATTGAATCTACCGGGGTTGAGCTTTATATCCGGCTTGAAGGTGCTCATACCCTTCCTGATAATGTCCATAGGTATGTTCAAGCCTATAAGCACAGATATCGCAGCGAGGGAATTTTCAATATTGCAATCCACAAGACCTCCATAGGTAATAGGAATATCCTCAAGAGCTATGATGGGCTCCTTTTTACCACCGCATACCTTCCAGATGTAATCCTCTCTTACATATACTGCAATGTTTTGTGATCTTCTGCAATGCTTTTTCATTAATGGATTTGAAAGAGTTCTCCCAAATAGAATAACCTTACTTCTCACTCGATCCATAATATAGGGAGTCATTTTATCATCGGCATTCAGCACTGCATACCCTTCAGGCTTTACTGCCTCTATAACAAGAGCTTTGGTTTTAGCCAGGTCCTCCAAGGAGTTTATCCCATCAATTCCAAGGTGATCATCACTAATGTTTATTAGTACGGCAGCGTCTGCAAGATCATACCCCAAGCCTTTTCGTAGGATTCCTCCTCTGGCAGTCTCCAGAACCGCCGCCTCAACCCTCTTGTTTGTCAATACCATTTGTGCACTGACAGGTCCTGTTGTGTCACCTCTCTGGATACACTCATTTCCCACATATATTCCACTTGTACAGGTCATACCGACGGTTAATCCAGTAAGAGCTATTGTATGCCTGATAAGCCTGGTGGTTGTTGTTTTGCCGTTGGTACCGGTAATTGCGGCAATAGGTATGCTGAAGCTATTACCTTCGGGATACAGCATGTCAAGTATGTGGTCTGCAACAGCAACTGGTTCCCCTTCTGAGGGATGCAGGTGCATACGAAGTCCGGGAGCTGCGTTCACTTCAATGATGGCACCTGAATTCATATCTATAGGGGTTGATATGTCTTCAGTTGAAAAATCAATTCCGGCTATATCCAAGCCCATAGCTTTAGCCGCAGCTATTGCATACTGTGCGTTTTTGGGATGGATATCCTCAGTACAGTTTCTAGCCGTCCCCCCTGTGCTTATGTTTCCATTTTGCCTGAGCTGCACCCTCCGGCCTGCCTCGGGCACACTATCAGAAGTCAAGCCTTGGGTTCTAAGGCATCTTAGCGCAATCTCGTCCAGCTTAATAAAGGTAAGGGGCTTTTCATGATCCTCTCCCCTCAGGGGGTTTTTATTTTCCTTCTCAACAAGCTCCCTTATTGTACTCCTGCCATCTCCTATAACCTGTGGGGGCCTTCTTTCAGCAACGGCACTTACCCGTCCGCCAACTACAAGCA
>JAEZIV010000399.1 GCA_023436515.1 Bacillota bacterium | reverse complement strand
ACTTGAACCGTCCGGCTTAAAAGCATATCCGCTGTTCATGACAATAATCATTTCCTTGCATTCCTGCTTAGCCAGCAGATTATCCATTATATAGTTAATCTTACCCTGCCAGATCCAGCCGGTTTCGTTTTCACCGCCTCCATGCTGAAGATAGAGTACAGGATAGGTTTTATCAAGCGCCTTTTCGTAGCCGGGTGGGGTGTAAACGAAGCAATTGCGTATACGCCCTGTAACAGACGAATTATACACATCCATTCTTACCGTGCCGTGGGGAACATTCTGAAGAAGATAGAATTCCGAATTGTCATCAGGCATTTCAAAGAAATTTATTCCCCTGAAGCAGCCGTAACCAAAGGGAGCTAACTGACTGCTGACTCTGTTGCCATCCACGAAGTATTCGTGATAGTGAAAGCCCGAGCCAATTCCCGGAACTGTAACAGTCCAATAGCCATCTTCAACCTTGGTCATATCGAAACGTTGGTTGCCCATTGTGCCTCCGATGCCGGCCACTTGGACAGCTTTAGCTTCTGGAGCCAGGAAGTTGAATTCCGTATCTCCATTTTCCAGAACTCTGACACCTGGACGTGTCTTTATATATTTACCCATAAGATTCCCGTTTTCATCCACTCCTCGGATAAGGTCGCGATTAACTGGATCAAAGTTGAGGGAAAAGGACTGAAGAGCTTGATTTTCCAATATATCTTTTCTCATATGAATAGCCTCCTTGATAGATTACTTCTTAAAAATCAACTGTAGGAATTGATGTAAGCTCTTACGCCATACATCCCAGACATGGAAGCCTGGACAACTGAAGGTAGTAATGTTACAACCGGTATTCTTTATATCCTCCACCTTTTTACGGGCATCTAGGAAGCCTTCCTGTTCACCCCCTGAAACAAACATAACATCATAGATTGAGTTAACCTTTTCCGGAGAGGCAAAAAGCTCGGTATAATCGTACTCTGGCCTTTTTATGGGGAGACCGCCGCTAAAAACTCCAAATGCCGAAAAAAGGTCAGGATGCTTGAGTGCGGACATCAGTGCCTGGGTTGAGCCCAGAGATAGTCCTGCGATGGCGCGGCTTGTACGTCCTTCCTTGATCCTGTACTTTCCCTCTATAAATGGGATACAGTCCTTTACCAATTCACTGTCAAAGTCTCCGGGGAAGAAGGTGGGGTCTTCACCCTCAACAAAGGCATAGCCGGTATTCATTACTATAATCAATTCCTGGCATTTTTTCTCGGCAAGAAGATTATCTAGTATATTATTTAGTTTACCCTGCCAGATCCAGCCGGTTTCATTCTCTCCAACACCATGTTGTATATAAAGTATAGGATATTCCTTATCGGGGCTTGCATCATATTCGGGTGGGGTATACACCCAACAGCATTTGGTCCTTCCGGTAACTGAGGAGTTGTACAGCTCCATTCGCACATCTCCATGAGGCACATCCTTAAGCATGAAAAACTCACTGGTGTCATCAGGCTTCTCAAAGAAGTTTACCGGTACGAAACCTCCGAAACCGATGGGAGCTGAGGGATTTATTGTTTTTACGCCATCTACAATGTAATCGTGATAATGGAACCCAGGTAGAATGCCTGATACTGTAGCGGTCCAATAACCGTCACCACAAGGAGTTAAATCATGACGATTGTTTGGTATTCCATAGCTTGATACTTGTACTAATTTTGCGTCTGGAGCATAGAAATTGAATTCCACATCCCCGTTTTCAAGCACTTGAACGCCCTTTTTTTCGTCTTCATACCATATGTTTTGTTTTCCTTCTTTTACAGCAAATCTTACAACCTTATATAGAGGGTCAAAAAAAAGCATGTGAGAATCAATGCTTTGATTTTGAATTAGTTTCCTCTGCATATCTGTATACCTCCTTGATTTAAATTTGATAAGATGGTGTTGGTAAATACTGGTTTGCTTATGAGATGATTTACATGTGCAGTTACGATTTAGCTAAGGTAATTCTATGCTTAACTTAAGTAAATGTCAATATGTGCTAGAATGGCATAGTCCTTGAAATGTGAGGAATAGGGGGAGATATGTCTTGTGGAGATATTTGACTAAAATATTATTGACATTTCAGCTGTGGCATAATAAGCTAGTATAAATGCTAAAACGAATAAGCATAACGGCTCTTTGTATGCTATAATTATTGTAAAATTTATTTATGGAGGATTGGAATATGGGTTTAATGCAATTCAACTTTTTATCGAAAACCCTTGGCTACCATACAAATGTGTATGTTATCCTGCCGGTTGATAACTTTTCGGCTCCCGGGAGCGATTTCAAAATGGTATACTCCGAGGTTAAGCCATTGAAAACACTATACCTTCTGCATGGTGGAGGTGGCAATGGTTTGGATTGGCTTCGTTTTACAAGTATTGAACGCTACGCTCAGGAACACAATATTGCAGTAGTTATGCCTGAGATACTGGGTGACGGCTTTTATACCGATATGAAATTTGGATACGACTGCTTTACCTATATTACAGAGGAGCTACCGGTAATTATGGAGAATTACCTGCCTTTGTCTGCAAAGAGAGAGGACCGCTTTGTTGCCGGCTTGTCCATGGGAGGCTATGGAGCCATTAAATGGGCCTTCCGCAAGCCTGAGTTCTTCTCAGCCGCCGCCGGGTTATCAGGTGTGTCCTTGGTATATGATTTATTCAACCAAAGAGGCTTTTCAACAAACGGTGACCCTGAGGAAAACAATGTGGTTAATAACTGCTTTGGCGGTTTGGAACAGCTTAAGGGCAGTCTTGACGATACAAAGCAGCTCATAGATCAAGCAGTGGAGAACAATGTCAAGCTGCCTGCACTATATGTCTGCATTGGCACAGAGGATTTTACATACCAGTTCACAAAGGACTATATGGACTATGCAAGAGGCAAAGGCCTTGATATTACATATGAGGATGGCCCGGGTAAGCATGATTGGCAGTTCTGGGATACATACATTCAGCGCGTTCTGAATTGGCTGCCCATAAACAGGAACATTGATCAAAGGCAGGAGGCATGAACATATGGGATTAATTAATTATTCATTCTATTCCAAAGCATTAGGCATGCAGACAAGAATCGCTGTTGTACTGCCCACCTTTACAGGAGGCAGAAGAGACGCAGCTATAGAGGAAATCTACCCAAAGGGAAGAAAATTCAGAACCCTATACGTCCTTCATGGAGGTTCGGATGACTGTACATATTACTATAGAAATACAAGCATTGAACGTTTGGCTAATGAGGGAGGCTTTGCAGTTGTCATGCCGGAGGTGCTTTTGAGCTTCTACTGTGACATGAAGCACGGAGCAAAATATTTCACCTATCTCAGCGAGGAGCTTCCGGCAATGGTTGAAGCTATATTTCCACTATCCGATAAAAGAGAGGATAGATTTGTTGTTGGAAACTCTATGGGGTCACATGGCACAATGAAATGGGCCTTGAGACGTCCGGATTTCTTTGCGGCAGCTGCGGGTATGTCCGGAGTCGGCGGACTGGAGGACCTGGGTATATTTATGGCCCGCTTCAATGATGTGAAGCCGAATCCTGTATTAAGCTCCTTTGGAACCTTTGAACAGTACAAAAACAGTGAAAACGATCTCAAGTTCCTTGCAAAGCAATTGGTGGAATCCGGTAAGCCTATTCCAAGGCTGTTTAGCTGCTGTGGTACCGAAGACTTTACTTATGAGGGAAGTGTGAAGTTCATTGAGTATGCAAAGGAGATTGGCTTGGAAATCACCTATGAGGAGGGACCCGGAGGGCATTCATGGGATTTCTGGGAGCATTGGCTCAGACGTATAATTGAATGGATGGATATTAAAGAACACCGGGCTGAGGACAGGTGAGTGCCACGGAATCAACACAGGCATGGTGGAAGGAGTTATAGTGACATTATCAAGCGAGCAGAAAATAAACAATCAAAATAACAACAATACTCTATGGAGTAAATCCTTTATTTTCTTAATTCTAATAAGCTTTATTACAGCTATGGGCTTTAACATGGTCTATACAATCATCTCCAAGTACGCAATGGAGCTGGGAAATTCCTTGGCCATAGCAGGTGTAATTTCAGGGATTTTTTCTATTGCAGCTCTGGTTGTCAGGCCCTTTGCGGGAATGACCGTGGATACCTTCAATAAAAAAACCCTATGTATAGTTGCAAACATTCTGATTGGAGCTTCAGTTCTGGGATATGCCTTTTCACCAAGTTTATCGGTGCTGTTTGTTTTCAGAGTACTCCACGGCATAGCCTTTGGTATAAGCAGCACCGCCAACATTGCTCTTGTTACCGGCTTCATACCAAAGGAAAGGCTTGGGGAGGGAATAGGCTACTATGGGATTGGGCAGGTGCTATCAGCCATTATCGGGCCCTATCTTGGTGTTAGTATTGCAGACAAATCGGGATTTGAGCAGTTATTCGTAATTATAACTATTTTATCCTTTATAGCAGCAGCTCTTTTGTTCTTCCTCCCATATCCGAAGAGGCAGGAGGTACAGGAAAAGAGCAAGCCAAAGTTCAGCATGAGCTCCCTGATTGCCAAAGAGGTTATAGTCTATACCATAATCGGAGGTATTTTTTCCTTTGGAAATGGAATAGTAAGTGCCTTCCTAATATTGCTCGGGCAGGCAAGGAATATTTCGAATACCAGTCTCTTTTTCTCGGTGGGAGCAATTGTACTCTTTGTGCTGCGGCTTTTTGTAGGCCGATTTGTGGATAGACAGGGGCTTACCTTGACAGTAAACAT
>JAEZIV010000375.1 GCA_023436515.1 Bacillota bacterium | reverse complement strand
GTAAATACTCCTCCTTAATAGGCTGAGGGCAGGTTTTCGGATATATACAGGAGCTGCCTAAAAACATAAGCTTTTTAACATTGTTTTTATAGGAGCTTTTTATCAGGTTGCACTCAAGGAGCATATTCTCCATTATAAAATCCGCAGGATAGGTGTTGTTTGCATGAATGCCTCCGACCTTTGCCGCCGCCATGAAAACATACTCGGGTTTCTCGGTACTGAAATACTCATCAACTGCCCCCTGAACAGTTAAATCAAGCTCAGAATGTGTTTTATATATAATGTTATCATATCCATTGCCCTTAAGACATCTGACAATAGCCGACCCAACCATCCCGGTGTGTCCGGCCACATAAATCTTACTGTTTTTATTCATATAACCTCCATTTATCTGCCACGCTCAGGCCTATAAATCACTTTCAACCATTAATTTAACCAGTTCCTCAAAGGAGACCTTTTGGTTCCAGTTTAGCTTACTTTTGGCCTTTTCAGGGTTTCCAAGCAGAAGATCAACCTCGGTAGGCCTGAAATATTCACTGCTCACATTAATGAGTTCTCTGCCGCTATTGCTGTCAAAGCCTTTTTCAGATATACCCTCGCCCTCCCAGCTCAGAGTAATTCCCACATGCTTAAAGGCCAGCTCACAAAACTCCCTGACAGTATGGGTCTCCCCTGTGGCAATTACATAGTCGTCGGGAGAAGGTTGCTGAAGCATAAGCCACATGGCCTCTACATAATCCCCTGCAAAACCCCAGTCTCTTTTCGCATCAAGATTTCCAAGGGTAAGCTTATCCAGTTTTCCGTTCAGAATGCTGGAAATGCCGAGAGTAATTTTTCTTGTAACAAAGGTTTCACCTCTTCTGGGAGATTCATGATTGAAAAGAATACCGTTGCAGGCAAACAGATTATAGGCCTCCCTATAATTGACAGTTATCAAGTAGGCATATAGCTTGGCTGCGGCGTAAGGGCTTCTGGGATAAAAGGGAGTGTTTTCATTTTGTGGAACCTCCCGGACCTTTCCGAATAATTCGCTGGAGGAGGCTTGATAATACTTACTGAGGGGATTGACCTCCTTTATAGCATCCAGAAGTCTCAGGGTGCCGAGAGCGTTTGCGTCGGAGGTGTATTCCGGAACATCAAAGGAGACCTTTACATGGCTTTGGGCGCCGAGATTGTAAATTTCCTCAGGTTGAATTTTATATAAAAGCTTACTAAGACTGCCGGAATCAGTCAAATCCCCATAGTGTAAAAAAAGATTGCTATTACCCGGCCCCTCCAGTAAATGAGCAATTCGGCCAGTGTTAAGGCTGCTGCTCCTTCTAACAATACCATGTACTTCATACCCTTTATCAAGTAATAATTCGGACAGGTATGAGCCATCCTGCCCTGTAATACCTGTAATTATAGCTTTCTTCATATATAAAACTCCTCGTATAATAAATTTAGTCGTTTACCTAATAAACAAAATAGAGCGGGCTTTTGAAACCTGATCGGATAGTAACATAATATGTTTATGATATTGATTATGGAACTTGAAAGGGCAGGAGTTTGTGAGTTATAGACAATTAAAAGCCTTGTTAGTATCAATAAACTGTTAACATGTGTAATTCCATTCCCACCTTAAAAATGTTATTATATTAAAAATCAAGTTAATACCTAGAATGGAAGTTCGGGTTGCCAAGCACAACCTGTAAGTTTATATAACATACTCGATGATGAGATCACAGCCGAAAGGCCAGGGTTTCATCATTTTTTATTTTATTTTCATATTAACCAGCTTTTGAAGGGAGGCTACGAAATGAAGTTAAGTACTAATGGTTTAAAAAGATTTACAGCGGTAGTTATTTCAGCGCTTGTTATTTTATCAGCGGGCTGTGGGAAAACCAGTGGGGAGAACCGGGAGAAGCCTCAGGAGGAGCTGGTTGTTTTGGCGGCAGCAAGTCTGAAAAATTCTCTTGGGGATATTAAAACGGCGTATGAAGGTGAAAATACCAATGTGAAGCTCACCTTTTCCTTCGGTTCCTCGGGAGCCTTACAGCAGCAGATAGAAAACGGTGCAAAGGCTGATGTATTTCTTTCTGCGGCAACAAAGCAAATGGATGCCTTGCAGGAAAAGGGACTCCTTCTGGAGGACACCAGAAGGAACTTCTTACAGAACGAGGTGGTTTTGATTGTACCCAAGGGCACAAGTACAGTAACGGACTTCAGTGACCTGACCTCTAAAAAGGTAGTGCAAATCGGCCTTGGGGAGCCAAAGGCTGTTCCTGCTGGCCAGTATGCAGACGAGGTACTGACAGCACTTAAGCTAAAGGAAGAGATAAAGGGAAAGATCGTTTATGGAAATGATGTAAAGGAGGTACTGGCTTGGGTTGAGACAGGAAATGTTGATGCCGGAATTGTATACTCCACTGATGCAAAGGCTTCTGACAAGGTGCAGGCTGTCAAGTCGGCTCCTGAGGGCTCTCACAAACCGATTTATTACCCGGCTGCAGTGCTCAAGGGCAGTAAGAGTACCGAGGCAGCCAGGAAATTTACTGAATTTCTATATAGCAATGAGGCAAAGTCCATCTTTGAGAAGTACGGTTTTATATTTATTGGAAAAACAGACAAATAACTAAATCTCCGGTGAAAACCGGTTACTATACTTTTGGAATATTCTCCTTCTTATTAAATTTTTATTTTGTTTTAACCTGCGTAAGCAGGTATTTTTTTGTCTAAGCCAAAAAGTTTTCATTTATAATGTGACATTTGTCATATCATGTTCTGATTGCAGGCACTTAAGAAAGGTAACACTATGCTTTACAATAATAATGTAGCATTTATATGAAAAATACCGGAAAAACATAAAAACATTTCCCGGATATATGTATATGGAGGTTAGCGTGAAAAGTGCGAAGCAGAACTTAATGCAAACATCGATATTCTTCGCACAGCGAAAAGCCACTATGTGTCTTTTCATCATTATTTGTGTACGCGCTATGCGCGTAGATTGGAGGGTACGATGATAGTAAGTGTAAAGAATCTTGTAAAAAGATATGGCGAGCTTGTTGCCTTGGACCATCTTTCCTTTGAGGTAAGAGAGGGTGAAATATTCGGACTTTTGGGTCCAAATGGCTCTGGGAAGACAACGGCTATTAACTGTATTCTATCCCTGCTTAATTATGACAAGGGTGAAATAAGGCTATTTAACAAGCCAATGGCTCCCGATGCCTATGACATCAAGCGTGATATAGGAATAATAATGCAGGATGTTGCTGTTTTTGAAGAACTGACAGTATATGAAAACATCAATTATTTTTGCAGCCTGTACATCCATGACAAAGCAGCCCGCAAGCAGTTGGTTGAAGAGGCAATAGACTTTGTAGGTCTGAAGGATTTCAGAAAATTTTACCCTAAAAAGTTAAGCGGAGGCTTGCTCCGACGTCTGAACATTGCCTGTGG
>JAEZIV010000344.1 GCA_023436515.1 Bacillota bacterium | reverse complement strand
CCTCTGAAAAGTTGAATTTGATAGGTATTACAGGTACTAAGGGTAAAACTACAACCACCTACATGGTCAAGTCGATTTTAGAGGCAGCCAGTCATAAAATCGGACTAATCGGGACAGTGGCAAATCTTATTGGCGAAGAGGTGCTCTACACAGCAAGAACCACTCCTGAATCCTATGACCTTCAAAGTCTTTTTAGTGAAATGGTTGAAAAGACAGTGGATACGGCTGTAATGGAGGTGTCCTCCCAAGGACTGGAGCTACATAGAGTCGCCAGATGTGATTTTGATGTGGGAGTATTTACAAATTTTTCGAGAGATCATATCGGTCCAAAAGAGCATGCTACCCTGGAAGATTATTTTAATGCAAAAGCCAAGCTTTTTAAAATGTGCAAGCAGGCTGTTATAAATATTGATAATGATGCAGGAAAACAGATGGCTGAAATAGCTGAGTGCAGGGTTTACACCTACGGCTTTGGAGAGGATGCAGATATCAGGGCTGTTGATATAGAAAAAAAGACCGCATATACCTACTTTAAATTAATCTCACCCTGGGGTACGACAGAGATTAAAACTAATCTTCAGGGGGAATTTAACGTTTATAATGCTTTGGCCGCTGTGGGCTCCTGCTGCCTTATTCCCGGTGTAACCCTGGAGCATGTAGAAGCTGGGTTAACCAATGTCAATGTTCCGGGTAGAATGGAAAATGTGCCTACAGGAGGGAATTATTCTGTTCTCATTGATTATGCACATACACCTGACAGTCTGGAAAAGGTACTGACAACCGTTAAGGAATTTGCTCACGGCAGGGTTGTAAGCTTATTTGGCTGCGGAGGAGACAGAGACAGGGGTAAGAGACCAGCAATGGGAATTATTTCAGGAAATATAGCCGACTTTACTATTATAACCTCAGATAATCCAAGAACTGAGGAGCCTGAAAGGATAATAAATGATATTGAAGTAGGTATTCAGAAAACAAAGGGGAAATACATTAAAATTACTGATAGAAGACAGGCAATAAAATTTGCACTTGAAAATGCTCAGGATGGAGATATAATTATTCTGGCGGGTAAAGGTCATGAAACCTATCAGCAATTCAAAGATAAAACCATTCACTTTGACGAAAGAGAAGTAGTTGCTGAGCTTCTCAGTGAGTTGGGAAAGGCTTAAGCCGGAAACTCTAATATGGAGAATGACAGGTATATAGCCATAACAAGTAAGGAGGCAGCAATGGTATCTTATGACTGTTCAGAATTAATAGCGGCTGTTGACGGACAACTGCTCTGGGGAAATACAGAAAGGGTTTTTGTTGGCATTACAACAGATTCAAGGAAGGTGACAAAGGACAATTTGTTTATACCTTTGGTCGGAGAGCGGTTTGATGGTCATGATTACATAGATCAGTGTTTTGAAAGCGGTGCTTCAATATGCCTTACCGAAAAAAGCATACCCCGGAGAAAAAACTGCTGTGCAGTTCTCGTTAAGGATACAGCTAAGGCTCTGCGAGATATTGCTGCCTGGCATAGAAACAAGTATAATATACCTGTGGTTGGAGTGACTGGAAGTGTTGGAAAAACAAGTACAAAGGACATGATAGCCTGCGTTTTGGCTTCAAGGTTTGAAGTTCTGAAAACTCAGGGTAATTTTAATAATGAAATAGGACTGCCTTTAACAATGCTTAATTTAGAGGATAAGCATGAGGTGGCCGTAATTGAGATGGGAATGAGTGGTTTTGGGGAAATCAGCAGGCTTACTGCTGTTGCAAGACCCCAAATTGCCGTAATAACAAATATAGGTGTATCTCACATTGAAAAGCTAGGTTCTCAGGAGGGAATACTCCGGGCAAAGCTGGAAATACTGGAAGGGCTGAGTCCCGATGGTCTGGTAGTTCTTAACGGTGATGACTGCCGCCTCAAGGAGCAGGAGGGCAGGCTTGGCTTCAGGACTGTATTCTATGGAATGTCGCCGGAGCTTGATTATAGAGCCGAAAACTATCAATCAATGGGTGAAGAGGGAACCAGCTTCAGCATATCGCTGAAGGGGGATACATTCAAGGTTAGAATACCCGTTCCCGGGGTACATAATGTATATAATGCATTGGCAGCAATCGCTGTAGGTCTTGAAATGGGTATTTCCATGGAAACTATTATTCAGGGTATTGCATCTTACAGTCCCGGTAATATGAGACAAAATATTGTTGCCCATAATGGAATAAAAATCATTAATGATGCGTATAACGCCAGTCCACAATCCATGCAGGCTGCTATTGACGTTCTTGAAGAGCTGTCTGTAAAAACCCGAGGGATAGCAGTGCTAGGAGATATGCTTGAAATGGGGGACTTGGCAAAGGAACTCCATTATTCTGTGGGCTGCTTTATTAAAGACAAAAAAATTGATTACCTGATATCTGTTGGAAAAGATGCCGAAAATATAACCCGGGCAATTTCGGATTCTGGGAATACTTCAATTAAGCTGAGCCATTTTAATAATAATTCTGATGCTTTAGAATTATTACTTAATATTATTAGGCAGGGAGATTACATTTTAATAAAGGGCTCAAGGGGCATGAAAATGGAACAGATTGCCGAAGGCTTATTAAAGACGGAGAATATTCCGGAATAATATACGGGGGGAAGTTATTTTGCTTACTTTTTCATTAACATCTGAACATATTTTGGCCTTTGCGGCCACGTTTGTATTATCCATTGCTGCCGGTCCGATACTCATACCGTTTTTGAGAAGACTGAAGTTTGGTCAGACAGTCAGAGATGATGGCCCGCAATCACACTTAAAAAAAACAGGTACACCAACTATGGGGGCCTTTATATTTCTAATACCTCTCACCTTGGTAACCCTTTACTTTTCTCAGAAGTATCCGGAGGTAATTCCTGTATTGCTTGCTACTCTCGGGTTTGGAGCGATAGGTTTTATAGACGACTTTATAAAGGTTATCAAGAAAAGAAAGGATGGGCTATTCGCCGGACAAAAAACCTTTTTGCAGCTACTGGTTTGTGTGGCCTTTGCTTTTTATGTTATCAGGTACACTGAAGCAGGCAGCTCCATAGTAATTCCTTTTACAGACTACATAGTTCAGCCTTGGATGTACTTCCTGTTTATTGTAGTATTTATGTATTTTTTTGCCAATGGTGTTAATATCACTGATGGGCTTGATGGCTTATGCGCCGGGGTTACACTGGTAGTTGCAATCTTTTTTACCATTGTATCCCTGACAAATAGTGAGTGGGGTTACTTAAAGGTTTTTTCAGCTTCAATAGCCGGAGGCTGCCTTGGATTTCTTGCTTTTAATATTCATCCTGCAAAGGTTTTTATGGGTGATACCGGAAGTCTCGCTCTGGGTGGTGCAGTAACCGCAATAGTGATAATGATGAGAATGCCTCTTATCCTTATCATAATCGGAGGCATTTATCTTATTGAAAACATTTCAGTCATACTTCAGGTGGGGTCCTTCAAGCTTACGGGCAAGAGAATATTTAAAATGGCGCCTATCCACCACCACTTTGAATTAAAGGGCTGGAAAGAGACTAAGGTAGTGACGGTGTTTATTTCTATAACAGTTGTACTGGCTATTGTATCACTTATGATAATGGGTGTTGGGACATACTAAGTGCCAAATGGAATTAATAGAGAAATGATTTCATATAATCACAATATATGGAATATGGGTAAGGCTGGAGGAAATTAATGAAAAACAAAAACAAGAAGCCTTTTGACTTTTGGATATTTGCAGCTGTAGTATTATTGTTATCATTTGGTACCATTATGGTTTTTAGCTCAAGCTATTACTTTTCTGTCAAGGAAGTTGGGAATTCATTTATGCTCTTAATACCTCAGCTCCAATACATGGCGCTGAGTTTAGTGGTACTAATAGTAGCGATGAACTTTGATTATAGAAAATGGGGAAAGATTTCTCCCATTCTGTTAATGGTAAGTATAGGACTCCTTATTCTTGTTCTTATACCCGGTGTGGGTCAGGTTAGGAATGGTGCTCAGAGATGGCTGGGGGTGGGCTCAAAAACAATACAGCCCTCAGAGCTTGCAAAAATAGCATTGATAATGTTTTTATCCTTTAGCTTGTCAAAGAGAAGAGAAGTTCTACAATCCTTTACAAAGGGATTATTGCCATATCTCGCTTTAATAGGTTTTATTGCCGGACTGGTAGTGATTGAGCCCCACTTGAGCGGGACTATTATCATTGTACTAACTGCTTTTATTGTACTTTTTTGTGCCGGAGCAAAGATTTCTCATTTCGTAGCAATGGCAGTTCCGGTAGTAGTCGCAGGGGCGGCAGCAATTCTCTTAGCCCCATATAGATTTGATAGGGTAAAGGCCTGGCTTGACCCATTTGCATATGCTAGAGATGAGGGCTGGCAGACAGTACAGTCGCTGCTTGCCATCGGCTCGGGCGGGATCTTCGGAAAAGGTCTGGGGCAAAGTATGCAAAAATATCTCTATATACCTGAGCCCTTTAATGATTACATTTTTGCTGTTCTCGCCGAGGAGCTGGGGTATTTGGGTTCAATTGCAGTAATGCTTCTATTTCTTGTGTTCATTTGGAGAGGTATAAAGGTGGCTATGAATGCTCCTGATATCTTTGGAAGCTTAATGGCGTCAGGTATTACCTCCTTGATTGGAATACAGTTTTTATTTAATGTGGCTGTTGTTACAAACACAATACCTTCAACAGGTATTTCACTGCCGTTTTTTAGCTATGGGGGGACCTCACTTATGTTCCTTATGTTTGGTGTAGGTATCCTGCTTAATATATCCAGGTATTCAAATTACGAGCGATTCTAATTAAAATTTATAGATATAGATAAAAGCTAATGCTTTCAGTCCTGATAGCATTTGGAGGTTAATATGAAGGTTTTAATTGCGGGAGGAGGCACAGGAGGACATATAAATCCCGGCCTTGCTATAGCAAAGTATATACTTGAGAAAAATCCCACTGCTGAGGTAACTTTTGTGGGAACCAAGAGAGGACTGGAAACAAAGCTTGTTCCAAGAGAAGGCTTTACTCTTGAAACAATAACTGTCAGGGGCTTTAGAAGAAAGCTGTCCTTTGATACTATTGTTGCATTGAAGGAGCTAGCACAGAGCTTCTTTCAAGCCTCAAAGCTAATAAAAAGGCTTAAGCCGGATATTGTCATAGGCACAGGAGGCTACGTCTGCGGTCCGGTTTTATACATGGCAGCCAAAAAGAAGCTTCCAACTCTGATTCACGAATCAAATGCCTTTCCGGGAATTACAAACAGACTGCTTGAAAAGTACGTTAGTTGTGTAGCTGTCAGCTTCAAGGATGCAGAAAAATATTTTAAGAATAAAGACAAGCTTTATTATACGGGAAATCCCGTAAGGCAGGAGCTTCTTACAGCTAACCGTCATGTGTCCCTGAAAAAGCTTGACCTGGTAGAGGGCAAGCCTCTCGTTGTGGCAATGGGGGGCAGCAGAGGTGCAAGAAAAATAAATGAAACCATAGCAGAAATGCTTAATACACGTTTTAAGGGAGAATTCAATCTGATTTTTGCAACTGGGGAAGCTCAGTTCAACGATATTAATCTTTCAATCTGCCTTGATGAGAAATATAAGAAGATGGTGAAGGTAGTACCTTATATATATGATGTGGCTCAGATTTATACTGCAAGCGATTTGATGATATGTCGCGCCGGAGCCATCACCATCAGCGAGCTCCAGACAATGGGTACTCCAGCTATACTGATTCCGTCCCCCTATGTAACTGCCAACCACCAGGAGCATAATGCTCGCTCGTTGGAAAAGGACGGCGGCGCTGTTGTTATACTGGAAAGTGAGCTAAACGCGGATGTTTTATATAGCAAGGTATGCAGCCTTATTGAAAACAGGGATATATTACAGAAGATGGCTGTGGATGCCACAAAAAACCGCGTAATTGATTCAGTTGAAAAAATATACTCACTAATAGAAAAATTAATAAAATAGTCTATGCAATCAAAAAATAAAAGCCGAAAGGCTTTTTTATTTTTCGCGCGGGGTGTATGTCGCATGTCAATTGCTTGTCTGGAAGTACCGCAAAGCCGAAGTCCGGAAGCAGTGGAATGCCGAAGGGCTTATTATTTTTTGTTGTTCGTGTACGACACCTTATATTTTGTTTGTCTGGAAGTACCGAGCTTTTAATATCTGAAGCACCGCATGGAAAGATCAATTAACATAAAGCTAAAAAAGCTGAACAATATTTAGATAATTTGTAGACATTTGATGAATATATGTGATATACTTGTCAGCGGATAAAAAAACTTTTTAAATTAGTCCAGAGAGGCTAGTAAGGGAGTATAATACATCGTACTCAGTGTAGAGTATTCAGTACGAAGGTATATCGAGATAGCATGTCTTGATGAATGAAACCCTACCTTACTGCGCCGACAGGCAGTAAGGTTTTTTTATGTCCACAATAAAAATAATAGGGGGATTTACACATGGAGAATTCCAGACCGGTTATTCAGGTTGAGGAAAAGGTTCCTTTTCTTAAGGGACTTCCACTCAGTTTTCAGCACTTGTTTGCAATGTTTGGTGCATCAGTTCTAGTTCCATTCTTATTTAACAGTTATGCAAAAAGCCATTTTCTAGAAACTCTCAAATTAACATTTGAACAGTTGAGTCCGGACCAATTGGCGCAATACAACAGCATTCAGGTTATTGATCCTGCACTGGTACTTCTCTTAAATGGTATAGGTACCTTGATTTATCTGTTTATCTGTAAGGGAAGAGCGCCAGCATTTCTTGGTTCAAGCTTTGCATTCCTTTCTCCCACAGCTGCAATTGTAGCAAGCTCAGGTGATTATGTGAATAATTTTAAGACTGCATTGGGCGGATTCATTTTGTGTGGTGTGGTTTTCGTGGTAGCGGCGTTGATTATTGGTAAGGTAGGTACTCGTTGGTTGGATGTTGTTCTGCCCCCTGCTGCAATGGGCCCCATAGTTGCACTTATAGGACTTGAATTATCTCATACAGCTGCAGATATGGCTAAGCTTTTCCCCGATAGTAATGGAAATTTTGATACAAAGGGTATTATTATTGCACTTGTAACCTTAGGAATAGTTGTTATCGGTACGCTTTGCTTCAGAGGCTTCCTCTCAGTAATACCTGTATTGTTTGGTGTTGTTGCAGGTTATGGATTGTCTGCGGCTCTGGGCTACCTGGATACCTCGGTAATTGCTGCAAAGAGTTGGTTCAGCCTTCCTCAAATGGTTCTGCCTACTTTTGAGCTCAAAGCAATGCTGATACTCGCACCAGCAGCATTGGTTGTTTTATCAGAGCATATTGGACACTTATTTGTAACTGGTAATATAGTAGGAAGAGACTTGACAAAAGACCCCGGCTTGCATAGATCACTTCTGGGAGACGGCGTGTCAACAATACTCTCAGGGTTTACTGGTTCATGCCCCACTACCACATACGGTGAAAACATGGGCGTTATGGCAATAACAAGAGTATACAGCGTTTGGGTAATCGGTGGCGCAGGCGTCATATCAATTATTATAGCCTTCTTCGGTAAGCTGTCAGGTGTTATATCAAGTATACCGGGACCTGTAATGGGCGGTGTTTCTCTGCTCCTCTTCGGAGTTATAGCAGCATCTGGTATAAGAATGATAGTAGAAGCTAAAATTGATTACAGCAAATCAAAGAATCTCATACTTACAGCTTTAGTGTTTGTCATCGGTATCAGCGGTATTTCCATAAATGTCGGTGATAACGTAAAATTGACCGGAATGGTTCTGGCTACACTTGCAGGAATAGCTTTAAGTACCATATTCTATATTCTTGAAAAATTAAAGCTCACAAATGATGCTTAATAAACGATAAATAATAAATAAAAGCTCTCAGGAATAAACATTCTTGAGAGCTTTTATTTATTATTTTTATGCAAAAAACCATCCCTATATGCTATGTAGCTCTCTTAGATAAACTGTAAAAGAGGACCTTTAAAAATTTAAGGATGGCTTCAACTTATATAAATTATTAAGTGAATTTTCTGCTAGGAGCTTCTTCTGGATTGCAGTCTTAGCCTTAAAAAGCGCCTTCTCCGTCTGAGCTCCGAAGGGAATATAAATACTTCATTCCTTGCAAGAGCCAGACACTCATCTACAATCTTTTTTGAGGCCTCATGATCAAAATAATCACGTTGAGCCCTCTTTATTTCATTTAACTTTTCAGCATCATTTTTCATGAGTTCTTCTACTGTACTTGCCAAGTGGGATAAGTCCTTGCAATAGATACCTAATCTGTTATTAACGGCAAAATCAGGGTTTTCCTGCTCCTGACCCGGCAAAGCACCTGTTATTATAAGGGGTACATTGCAGGCAATGGCTTCCATCATTACATTTGGACTTCCTCTAGTAAAGGCTATATCCGATGTGAGCATATAATCCTGAATATTTGTAACGTATCCGAAAATCTCAACTCTCCCTGGGTAGTGTGGCAACAAGGCTTTTTCAAGCTTCTCCTTCATAGCTTCATTTCTTCCGGCTATTATCCTTACCCGTGAATTAAAGTTATCCAGTAAAATTCGGGATACGGTACTCATATCTCCTGAACCTTCGCCACCACTCATTATCAGACACTCGAGAGGCCTGTCAGTGGAATAATCGGGTTTGTTAGTATTTTCTGCAGCATGCTGGGTAAATCTGGATCTGACAGGGAAGCCAATTGTCTTTAATTTGCTTTCCGGTACTCCAAAGCCCATGCATCTTTCCCTTGCTTCTTCGGTGGGACATATTATATAGTCAGCTCTTTTATCTGCCCATAAAGGGGATATTGACACCAAATCAGCTACAAATATAGCAAAGGGTATATTTAATTTGTACTCCTTCAAAATATTAAGAACAGGAGTATTGAAAACAGGATGAACTGACAGTATTAAGTCAGGTTTGAGCTTTCTAATCATCTTCATAAAATTTTCGCGTATTGTAAGTTCAGTGAAATCATGAATAAAAGCCGGGTTTCTTTTGGATATTTTCCAAGCCAATTTCCAAAGCTCTTTTGCGTTACGGGTAACCAGGCCATAGGATTTTCCGACCTTTACCCACATGTTTCCACCTAACTCGAAGCCGTCTATAACGTTCACATTGACATCATCATATTTATTAAACTGTTCCATCAAGGATTCACTAATGCTTTTATGACCGTGTCCAGTATAATCCGATGAAATTATTACAACATTTCTCATTCTTCTCTTCTCATCCTCCACTGTAATGTACCTTTAATAAAATCACAGTAATTTATATTTATATAATAATACAACTTGCCATTTGAAAGATAGGTCCTTTATGTTAAATTAATGTATAAAAAGAATAAAATTTTTATGCATTAATTTAGGGCCTCTGTTTATTGTACGTATACCCTCTATAAAAGTTCGATCAATTTTATTTTAATTAATATTTTAATACGTTATAAACCAAATTTAGAATTCATATATTATAACGCTTATGCTTTGTACAACTTTTATTAAGATATTGCATATTTGAACCTGAGGGATGTGAGGCTTTTGAATAGAAGATTCAGAAATGTTATAGCTGGATTAATCATAATGGCAAGCTTGTTATCTGCTAACAGAACGTATGCAGATGATTACACCGATGAGGAGCCGGTAAATAATATAGATACTAATGAGAGTATTGAGACTACAGGAAATAATCTCCCAAGAGTATCTGCCGGAGCCGCAATTGTGTTGGATACAGTCAGCGGAAGAGTACTGTATGAAAAGAACGCTTATACCAGGAGATCCATTGCCAGCACCACAAAAATAATGACAGCCATTGTTGCTCTTGAAAACGGACATGATGATGAGGATGTAGTAGTAAGTAAACGGGCAGCATCAATCAGTGGGTCAACGATACACTTAAAAGCGGGGAAGACCTATAAGCTTAAGGACCTGCTGTATGGAATGATGTTGAGATCGGGAAATGATGCTGCCATTGCCATTGCAGAGCATATAGGAGGGTCAGTGGAGCTTTTTGCTGAAATGATGAACAGAAAAGCGGCTGAAATAGGAGCTACCAATACAAACTTTGTGACACCCCATGGTCTTGATGATCCCCAGCATTACTCAACTCCATATGATCTGGCGCTTATTACCCAGTACGCTCTTAAGAATGAAGAGTTTTGCAAAATTGTAGGCACAAAGAACTCTGTTTTTGAAGGAAGCAATATTACGAATACAAATGAGATGCTCAGCCTATATCCTGGAGCAGACGGAGTAAAGACAGGATATACCGGCCAGGCCGGAAGATGTCTTGTGACCTCGGCTACAAAGGACAACTGGAGAATTATTTCTGTCGTTCTTAACTGTTCATCAAGATCAACAAGAGCACAGAGCAGTAAAACACTTCTCGACTATGTTTTTGAGAGCTATAAAAACTATGAATATATGAAGAAGGGCCAGCAAGTGCAGGAGATATTAATACATAAGGGTATAAATAAGAGGGTTGCCTTGTATTCGGATTCAAACATAACAATACCCCTGAAGCCGGAGGAGTATGATAAGCTTCAAACTGTTTACAATGTACCGGAGGTTGTTGAAGCTCCACTTAAAAGCCATTCAAAGGTAGGGACTGTGGATTACATACTGGAGGGTCGAACTCTGGCTACAGCGGAGCTTAAAACCCTTGATGGCGTTGAGAGAAAAGACTTTTATTACTATTTTGACTCAATTTTCAGAACCTGGGCCAGACTTGTACACAACTAAAAAAAGTGGCATAATACATATATCATTTATTAAATTCGTCTGGAGTCTTTAATGAAAACTGTATTTGTCGGTATAAACTCAAAGTATATTCACACCTGTCTTGCTATTTGGTATTTAAAAGCTAATTGCAGTAACCAAAATAACCTTGTAAATAAGGAATTTACAATAAATGAGCATAGGGACAGCATTTTATCTGTTATATACAATGAAAAGCCGGATATAATAGCCTTCTCCTGTTATATCTGGAATATTGAAATAATAAATGCTCTGAGTCACGAACTAAAAAAGCTCTTGCCAAAGTGCATTATTATACTTGGAGGGCCGGAAGTATCCTATAATGCAGAAAATGTACTTCGGGAGAATGAGTCAATAGACTATATTGTATGTGGTGAGGGTGAGCTGGTCTTGCCTGTACTGATTGGTGATATTGAGGCCGGTACTTTCAACTATATAAATTTACCTGGTATTGCATATAGAAGGGGTGAGGGAATAATTCACAATGAGGGTTTTAACCTTGTCCCGGATCTGGATTTGCTGGAATCCCCGTACACTGGAGAATTCTTAGCTTCTGTAGATAACAGGATATTGTACTTTGAGTCCTCGAGGGGATGCCCTTACTCTTGTTCGTACTGTATATCCTCAACCTTTAAGGGTGTCAGATATTTTTCTATTGATAGAGTTAAGAAGGAGTTGAATAAACTCTTATTGTCCAAGCCTAAACTAATCAAGTTTGTGGATAGAACCTTTAATTGCCATAGGGAGAGAGCGAGAGAGATACTAAAATATATTATTTCCCTTGAGTGTAATACCGTATTTCACTTTGAAGCTGCTGCCGACTTGTTTGATGATGCATTGCTTGAGCTGCTCGCCAGTGCCCCAAAGGGGAGAATACAGCTGGAAATAGGTATTCAAACAACAAATGTACAGACACTGAAGGAAATTGATAGGGTTACTAACCTTGACAATTTGAAAAACAACGTGAAGTATATACTCTCAAACCAGAATGTTCATATGCATCTGGATTTGATAGCCGGACTTCCTTTTGAGGACTATGAGTCCTTTATTTGCTCCTTTAATGATGTGTTTAGCCTGAGGCCTCATCAACTCCAGTTGGGTTTTCTGAAAATGCTTAAAGGCTCAAAGATACGGATAGAAGCGAAAGAGCATGATTATCATTTCAGAAGCTACCCTCCGTACGAAATTCTGAAAAACAGGTATATTACCTATGAGGAAATTCTTGCGTTAAAGGATATCGAGGAGGCTGTCGAACGCTATTACAATTCAAACAGATTCACCAAGTCAATTGATTTTCTGAGGAACAGGCTGATAACAGAGCCTTTTGAACTTTTCGGGAAAATAGCCTTATACTGCAGAGAAAACGGTTACTTTGACAGGCCGGTATCCTACAGGGAGAATCTAGCTGTTTTATTCAGTTTTGTGAAGAATGTATGCAAGGAGGACCTTATAGTTGAAGGCTTTAGGCAGGCAATGGTATTTGACTTCCTCAGTTCCGACAGCTCATGCGCGATTCCTGAGCCTATCAGGTCTCAAAAGGATTTAATTCCTGTTAACACAGTTCATGAGCTTTTACGGGAGGAAGGGTTTATTGCTAAATATATTCCCGCATATAAGGGTATGCAGGTTAAAAACATAATTAAAAAGGTATTTATGGTAAGCTTATGCTTAAATGAGGGAAATCACATTGTACTATTTAACTACAGCGAAAAGGATCCGGTAAGTGAAAAGTATGAATTTTACTATCTGGAGTCTTCAGAGAACAAGGTTATTTAGAATTTATAATGAGCAGTCAGGCCGGGAAAGGGATTGAAATTTTGTCCTTTACCCGGTTATTTTTATGAGTTTTTATATATAAATCAAGGTTTTAAAGCAGGTTTTCACACAAAATCCGGAGCATGAAAACCTTTGAATTAATAATATTTTCTGAATACTCACATATATTTTAAAATGAGATATTTTATCAGGAACAAATATTTCAATTTATAACTATAATGACAGTGAAAAATATTTGATCCATTAAATCCACTAGGTAAAGAGGGAGGTTTCCAGATGACCACACCGGAGTTTGACTTTAAAGCATTGATTCAAAAGGATAGGGATTACAGGGTAAAAAGGGAATTTGAGAGTACATTTCTAGAATATCTTCAGTTGGTAAAAGCAAATCCAGAGGTGGCTATTCTTGCTCATCAAAGGTTATACGACCTTATAGTATCAAAGGGTACAACAGTCGTGAGAACTGATGAGAATCCAAGGTTAAGGAGAATTTATGGAAATGACATAATAAAAAAATATAACTTTTTTGAAGATGACTTTTTTGGTATTGATAAAACCATTATGAAGATAGTAAGGTATTTTCATTCGGCTGCCATGGCCGGAGAGGAGGCAAGACAGGTATTATATCTTGTAGGCCCTGTTGGGGCGGGAAAGTCCTCCCTGATGGAGGCACTTAAAAAGGCGCTGGAGAGTGCCTCGCCCATCTATGCCATAAAGGGCTGTCCTATGAGAGAGGAACCCCTGCACTTAGTGCCAAAGCACCTGAGAAAAGAATTCGAAAAAACTCTGAAGGTCAAAATTGAGGGAGATTTATGTCCCATATGCAGATACCGGCTAAAGAACGAGTATTACGGAGAATATGAAAGATTTCCGGTAGAATCGGTGGGTTTTTCAATTCGATCCAGAAAGGGAATAGGCGTAGTCCCTCCTGTTGATCCGAACAATCAGGATAGCTCCATACTTACAGGCAGCGTTGATATATCCAAAATTGACCTGTATCCGGAAGACGATCCAAGAGTGCTTTCTCTCAACGGGGCTTTTAATGCAGGTAACCGTGGAATTGTAGAATTCATAGAAGTGTTTAAGAATGAAACAGAGTATCTACATACAATGATAACTGCAACTCAGGAAAAGTCCATTCCATCACCCGGAAAGGGTTCAATGATATACTTTGACGGAGTTATTCTCGCACATTCAAATGAGGCTGAATGGAATAAATTTAAGTCGGATCATACAAATGAGGCAATATTGGACAGAATTGTAAGGATCGAGGTTCCGTACTGCCTAGAGCTTAATGAGGAAATTAAAATCTATGAAAAAATGTTATCGAAAAGCAAATTCAAGGCTCACATCGCACCTCATACCATTGAAATTGCATCAATGTTTGCCATACTGACAAGACTAAGTCCTTCCAACAAGGTGGACCCGTTGACAAAACTAAAAATTTATAATGGAGAAGAGATTCTGGAAAAGGGAATGACCCGTAAAATTGATATTTTTGAATTGCGTGAAGAGGCTCCTCGAGAAGGGATGACAGGAATTTCAACAAGATTTATTATGAAAGCCCTGGATACTGCACTATCGGAATCTGATAATGATTGTATAAATCCAATTGCGGTTATGGAATCTCTGATTAAGTCTGTAAAGGAATTGGGCATAAGCGACGAAGAGAAGGAACGCTATCTTAGATTGGTTTATGACACGGTTAAAAAGGAATACAACAAGATACTGGAAAAGGAAGTTACTAAAGCCTTTATTCATGGTTACAGGGAACAGGCAGAGAGCTTATTCAACAATTATCTGGATCATGCTGAAGCCTTTGTAAATAAGACTAAAATTAAGGATAAAAATACAGGTGAGGAGCTTGAACCCGATGAAAAATTCATGCGCTCAATTGAAGAGCAGATTGGTATTTCCGATACTGCAGTAAAAGGCTTCCGATCGGATGTTACTGCCTATATGTTCTTTGTGATGCGAAATGGTGGCAGGCTTGATTATACAAGCTATGAGCCCTTAAAGGACGCAATTGAGAAGAAGCTCACTACATCTGTCAGAGACCTTAGCAGAATTATAACTCAGGCAAAAGTTAGGGATAAGGAGCAAACTCAAAAATACAATACCATGGTTGATGAAATGAATAAAAACGGATACTGCGACCATTGCTGCAATGTTATTTTGAAATATGCTGCCAACAACTTGTGGAAGGACTAAGGGCTTACTTCAGATTAATGGTGGAAAAGATTAGCTTGAGAAAATATGGAGGCTAATACATTATGGCTATTTTCAGAGAAACCAGCACAGGAGGAAGGGATAGATCAGCCGAGGATCGTCGAAGACACAGAGAGTTGGTTGAAGAATCCATTAAAAAAAATCTTGGAAGTATAATTGCCGAAGAAAGCATTATAGGGAAAAGCAGAGATAAGAAGATAAAAATACCTATTAGAGGAATAAAGGAATTTCAATTTATATACGGAAAGAACAAACCTGGAGTGGGCTCGGGAGACGGCAGTGAAAAAAGAGGCGACAAGTTCACCGGAGAAGCACAGAACGGTAATGGAAAGGGCAAGGCAGGAAATCAGGAGGGTGAAGAGGTATATGAAACTGAAATCACCATAGAAGAGGTCATCAGATATCTCTTTGATGATTTAAACCTGCCCGATATTGATAAAAAACAGCTCTCTCAGTTGGAGGAAAAGAGCTATAGAAAGTTGGGATATCAGCAACGAGGTATTCCACCAAGGCTTGCAAAAAAACGATCAGCCATAGAAAAAATCAAGAGAAAGCAGTCTGCTAAGAGAACCTTGCTAGAGCTAAAACAGGAAGAGTCTGATCCAATTGGTAAATCCGACGGAGAGGTTCCCGTTATAAATGATGAGAATACACTTATAAATTCGGAAAACGACAGGTTCCCCTTTATTGAGGATGATTTACGATACTATAGAATTAAGGAAGATAATAAGAGGGACTACAATGCAGTTGTTCTATGCATAATGGATGTGTCTGGTTCAATGGATCAAACAAAGAAATATCTGGCCCGAAGCTTCTATTTCCTGCTATATCAATTTCTCCACCTGAAATATGCAAATGTGGAGGTGGTTTTTATTGCCCACACCACGGTTGCCAAGGAGGTCAATGAAAAGGAGTTTTTTCATAGGGGAGAGTCGGGAGGTACTTACATCAGCAGCGGCTACGACAAGGCTCTTGAAATAATATTCGAAAGATACAGTCCTTCAAACTGGAATATATACGCATTTCACTGCAGCGATGGAGATAACTGGTCAGAGGATAATAAAAAGGCCGTAGATAGTGCAAAAAAACTATGTGAGGTATGCAATCTTTTTGGGTACGGAGAAATTGTACCAGGCTATTACAGCATGGGCAGCACAATAAAAACTGAGCTAACCGGTAAGATTAACAGCAGAAATTTTGCAGCAATAACAATCAATAAAAAGGAAGATGT
>JAEZIV010000328.1 GCA_023436515.1 Bacillota bacterium | reverse complement strand
ATCTTCAGCTTTATCACCACTAGTATCTATTGACCCCTCCGAGCTATTAAAAATAATACCCTTATGTCCATACAAAAACTTTTTGGCCATCATATTTAGCGCATGCTTGCACGATTCAGGTATCTTTTCTATACTAGCAACAGTAATGCCAAGATAAATATTTATATGGACTCCAAGTTTATGCATAATCAGCTTTTGTAGTTCCATCAAAATTTTATTACACTTTCCCAAGGTAACGTCCTTAAACATTACAGCACAATACCCATTTATGTCAAAGGCTATTCCCATATTACTGCTATCCATGAAATTCTCTACTGTCTCTTTTATATTTACTTCAACATCTACGCATTCAATGACTGCAATCTGATAGCTTTTCCAAGGGAACCCAAAGCCATATGTAATATTTTGCTCTTTTATCATGTCCTCGGATAATTCTCCTAGCGATAGACTCTGGAGTATTTTTCCCTTTGAGATGGAAAGTGCACTATTTATATGCTTTTTATCTAGCTTGTTTTTGATAATCTGGTCCTTTAATTTAACCACCCTGTCAATGAGCTCGTCTTCGTCTATGGGCTTTAGAACATAGGAATCGACTCCTAAATCAATAGCCTTCTGTGCAAGCTTGAAATCACTGAAAGCTGTAAGAATTATAAACAAACAATTGCTCTGCCTTTTTTTCAATTCTTCTATCATTTCAAGTCCGCTCATATCCGGCATTTTGACATCAACTATAGCAATATCAGGCTTGAGTTCAAGGACCTTTTCCAATCCCTTCTTGCCATCCTCAGCCTCTGCACATATTTCACACCCTATTGAATTCCAATTAATAATACATCTCAAACCCTGTCTAATTGCCGGTTCATCGTCAATAATAATTATCTTTAACATTAAAATCCTCCTCTAGGTCCCTTTTCCAGGTAATACTAATTGGATCATAGTTCCTTTTCCCTGTTCGCTGAAAACATTTATACCATAGCCTTCCCCATAGCATAATTTAATTCTTTGATAGATATTTCTCATTCCTACATGCTTTTCAGGAGTATCATCAGGTTGTTCCATTGTATTTCTTAGATGTTCTAGCCTTTCATCAGTCATTCCAACCCCATTGTCAGCAACTGTGATTTTAATAATATTGCTATCTCTTTCCCCTGTTATCCTCACTATCCCCGCCTCACTTTTTTGTTCTATTCCATGGATTATTGCATTTTCAACTATAGGCTGGATAGTAAGAGGGAGTATGAGGAAGTTTTGTATTTCCTCGTCTATCTCAATAAAGTATGTAATCTTATCGCCATATCTGAATTTTTGAAGCTCAAGGTAGCTTATAACCATATCTACTTCAGACTTTAATGTAATAAGCTCGTTTCCAATCTCCAAATTTTTGCGCATTATTTTACCAAGCAGCTTAACTGCATAGGCAGTATCGGTGTCCCCATTGCAAAATGCTTTCATTCTAATAGTCTCAAGAGCATTAAATAGGAAATGCGGGTTTATCTGATTAGCTAGCATTTTTAGCTTAATCTCTCTCTGCTTAACAGCTAATTGATTTTTTTGCTGACTAACTTCATTTCTCTCACTAATAAGATTCTGTATACTTTTAACCATCTTCTCCAAATCCTGAGCAAGTTGTCCGAACTCATCATCTCCCTCAATCGTTGCAGTATAGTTTAAATTACCGCCAGCAACCTCATGCATATCTGTACTCAGTCTTTTTATTCTATTTGAAAAGGCCTTGGTAAAAATCATTATGAGTATGACTGCTAAAAGAAGGCTGCACAACATTATGAGTATTCCCAATGCTGCTGTTTCAAGTGTTTTGGTACCAAGGGATTCAAGAGGTATAATAGAAATTATCTTGAAAGGACCATTTTCTTCACTTATTTTAAATTTTTGTACTACTGCTTTAGATATTTGGTCATCGTATTGCAAATTGCTTATACCTTCTTTAAGACCATTACTTGTTGAAAAATCAGTTTCGGTTATACTTTTCCCCATCATATCTAAGTCACTAGCAGCGATTATTATTCCTTGATCGTTACATATAATGGTTTTGTAAGGCTCATTTTTTAATATAGAATGTAAATAATCATTGTCTAGTCCTATCACAACTACACCTAAGTAAATATTACCGAAATTACCGTTTACAGTAGATGTCAAGCACAAATTCCAAGAGAATTTATTATTGTCATAAATATACTGCCAGCAAATTTTGCCGTTACTTTTCTGAGTTTTTTGGAACCACTGACGACTTTTTATTTCCTCAGTTATGCTCATAAACTCTCCATTTTCTAGTAATGTTGTATTGTTGGTATAAAAGTTTATATACTTTATTTGTCTGCTGTAGAAATAAGAAAAGTCGGTGAAATTTGTATACCTATTATAAGCCTCAATAACTTCCTCAATATTTTGGTATTGATATGTAACTAAGTTTTCGAGATTCTCATCAACTCTCATCCTGTATGAAAAGTCCATAGCTAGCTTTATAACTTCTATAAATCTTGATTGGGTTCTATCAATATTGACTGAGGCTTCATCTAGGGCTCTATCCACAACCATTTGGCGCATATTTGTTATGAGAATTCCACTAACAAGTATAACTGGCAGTAATACTACCACTATATATGACAGCATAAGCTTTCCGCCCATTTTAATGTTGTTGATACGTTTGAATAAAGAAGGTATTTTCATACTAACCCCTATTTTATTACAATTTTACCTTTATAATACTAGAAAGGGGTACCCAAGTAAATATGCTGTTTTAAAATAGGATAAATATAAAAAAACCCATTTAGGGTTTGAACCGCCCCTGCCAAGTAGACAGTTAAAATAATAAAAACTGTTTACCATAAGGAGTATATCAATCCTGAATGGGTTTTTTGAACGGTTTAGTAATAATATTGTCTACTACTTATTTATTTCATCAAGTAAGCTTTGCACCTTGTTCTTAATTTCTGTCAATGCTTCTCCAACAGGTACTTTTATAGAGAAACTCTTGTCTCTGGCATTAATTTCACAGCAGCCCTCTTTTAAGTTTCTTGGGCTTACCACTACTCTTACTGGAATTCCAAGCAGGTCTGCATCAGAGAACATAACCCCTGCGCTTACATTTCTGTCATCATATATTACTTCAACTACACTGTTTTGTAGAGCTGCATATAGTTCATCAGCAACTGCCCTTACCTCCTGCTGGTCGCTTCTCACACAGCATAGATGCACTTGCCAAGGAGCAATTGACATTGGCCAAATTGGGCCATAATCATCATGGCTTGCTTCACATACCGATGCAGCAAGTCTACCAACACCAATACCATAGCAGCCCATAATTGGGTGTTGTAATACTCCATCTTTATCAAGATATTGCATATCCATTGTCTCAGTATACTTTGTGCCCAATTGGAATATATTTCCTACTTCTATGCCTCTTGATATAGTGATTGAAGGTTTGCCGCACTTTGGACAAGTACCGCCCTCAGAAATTTTCGCAAAGTCGTGGTATTGCTGTTTTCCGCAATCTCTTTCTATATCAATACCGGTGTAGTGGTAATCCGCAACATTGGCCCCACACACCAGGTTATTTGCACCCTCTAGGGATTTGTCGAACAATACGGTAAATTTGCCCTCAAGCTTGTATGGGCCAATGTT
>JAEZIV010000312.1 GCA_023436515.1 Bacillota bacterium | reverse complement strand
GTTATTATGGGTATTATTATTCTCATTAGCAAAATGATATACCGTGATAGTGATGTTTTTACAAGCCTTGCAGCTTCGGCCATAATTCTTCTGATTATTAATCCTTACTACTTGAACGATGTAGGTTTCCAGCTGTCCTTTGGTTCTACCCTGTCCATAGTATTGTTTTATAAAAAAATCAAGCAAAAGCTTAGCTTCAAGCATTGTCCTGAAATTGTATCTGATACACTTGCAGCAACTATTTCTGCTCAATTAGGTGTTGTGCCAATTACACTTTACTATTTTAATAATTTTTCGACTGTTGCAGTGATATCAAATCTGCTAGTAGTACCAATTGTACAGTTTATAACAATAATAGGCTTTATCATGCTATTTGCAGCATTAATAAACATTGATTTAGCAATTATGATTGGATACATAAATAACTCGCTATTATCATTTATTTTGTATATAGTAGAAAGATCTGCTAATATTCCGTATGCTTCAATAAAGATACCTACGCCAACTATTTTATTAATAGTAATCTATTATTTAGCAATTATATATTTGTTTTACGCTGATTTCCTTCGAAATGTGCAAAAAAAGTGTTATTCAGGAGTTCTATGTGTGCTTATACTTATATTCATGATACAAGTATTTATTCCAAAGCCTATGGAAATAACATTTGTAGATGTCGGGCAGGGGGATTCCACCTTTATTAAAACTGCAAAAAATGTTAATGTTTTAATAGACGGTGGTCCGCAAAAAGCTGGAGAAAATTCATTGGTTCCATTTTTGTTGGATAAAGGAGTCTTTAGCTTAGATTATGTAGTTGCATCGCATGGACATGATGATCATACGTATGGGTTGCTTGATGTGCTTGAAGCCTTTAGTATAGGTGCGGTGATTGTACCTGATACTTCGGATGAAGGGTTGGAAAAATTATTAGCCATGTGTACAAAAAAATCTATTAGGGTTGTAAAATTAAAAGCAAATGATAAAATTAACCTTGATGCAAATACTTGTTTGGAAGTATTGAGCCCTAAAAAATATGATGGGCAAGCAATAGAGGATTTAAATAATACATCGCTGGTAATAAAGCTGGTATACGGAGATTTCAGTGCATTATTTACTGGGGATAGCGGAGTTGAGGTTGAGCAGGAGCTGATACGGAATAAGGATTTAAACTGTGATGTTCTAAAGGTTGCTCATCACGGCTCTCCGACATCCTCAAGTGATGAATTTGTAAAGGCCGTCTCTCCTATGTTTTCTATCATTTGTGTTGGACCAAATAAATTTGGACACCCGTCACAGTATGTAGTAGATAGACTTGCTAACAATGGTGCAACTATAATGAGGACGGATTTGGACGGTGCAATAGTAATAAAAAGTAATGGAAAGAGTTTTAATATTAACGGAACCATTATAAGGGATAAATAGGGAAGTTTATTAATTTTTTATTTTATAAAAGACTATAGCGCTGTAAAATTAATATAAATAATAGACCGAAATGAGGATGGGCTATGAGCATGGATATACTGAAAAAAGAGTTAAAGGAAAATAACATACGCAATGTTTATCTGTTTTATGGTCCAGAAGAATACTTAAAAAAGTACTATATCGATACAATTACTCAGCAGTTATTGTCAGCTGACGATATGGAGCTCAACTACACTTGTACTGATGGTAAGACGGAGGCTGATAGTGTTATTCAAAATTGTGAAACCTTACCTGTTTTCTGCGATAAAAAGGTAATTATAGTTAAAAATTCGGGGCTATTCAAATCAGAGGGGAAGGGCGCAAAAGGCAAGCTTGAAGAATATCTTACAAGTATTCCGGAATATACATGTCTGATTTTTGTAGAGAATGAGGTGGATAAAAGGCTTAAGCTAGTAAACTCAATAAAAAAAAGTGGCATGGTGGTGGAATTTGCATATCAGAAGCCTGCTGACTTGGTTAAATGGGTTATAAAGGTGGTTAAAAGTCACAAAAAGGACATAGAGCCATTAGCAGCTTCATATATAGTAGAAAACAGCGAATACAGTATGACTGAGCTATTAAATGAGATAAACAAGCTGATTGTGTTTACGGTAGATAAGAAGCATATATCACTAGATGATGCATTGAGTGTATGTACAAAATCTATTAAAAGCCGTATTTTTGATTTGACTGATGCAGTTTCAGAAGGTAACATAAATAAGGCTATGAATCTATTAAATGACATGGCAGCAGTACGTGAGCCTATGCAAAAGGTTTTATATATGGTTATACGCCAGATTAGACAGATATACAGGGTTAAGGTTTTAAAGAAGCAGGGAATTCCCGATAGCCTTATCGCGAAACAACTTGGCTTAACGCCATTTATTGCAAATAAAATATTGAGTACAAGTAGAAATCTTGATTTTGACGTAGTTGAACATGCAATGCAATATGCGCTTGAATTGGATGAGTCAATTAAATCAGGCAAGATGGATGACAGAATAGCGGTTGAACTATTGATAGTTTCAATGGGAAGAAACGGTTAAGGGGCTTATGTAACAACTTAAATGTATTAGAGGGGTGGAAATGGGTTTGACGAAATGGATTTTAAAGAATCCTAAGGTTGATTATGAAAACATGTCTAGAACGTTAGGGGTAAGTGAGCTTATCTGCAG
>JAEZIV010000310.1 GCA_023436515.1 Bacillota bacterium | reverse complement strand
TTGTACGGCAGCTTCTCAGATAAGACCGGCATCCCCACTTCTCGTTTTGTGATCATTACTACTGATGCCAACCGTCAAATGTCCTCCATACATGTCAGGATGCCGGTTATCCTCTCCAAACATGAGGCGATGGCCTGGATCAGTCAGGACAATAAAAACCCGATTGCTCTTCTCAGGCCCTATGACAGCGAGCTTACCTTTGAAAAGGTGGGGTAAAAGCTAAAAACCACCTTAACTACTTTTCCAACTGGTATATACACTCGTTATTATCACAGTCCTCAAGCCTGCACATGGCCTGTGATGCTTTTATTGCCAGCTTTTCAGCCCCGGGCATGTTTGCTATTCTGTGATTGGCTATTATGGAAAGAGGTCCATGCCCGCCGCAAATTATACAGGGTTTTTGTATGCTCTCACCTATTTCCTCTGAAAGGCTGATTGTCTGCTTTCTCATCTCAGTAGCCTTCAGGGAATCGGAATTTACACTTCTCATAAGGTAAGGCGCAAGAGAATTAAACTCTGCACGTTCGGGACTAAAGCCGCTAATATTAACTAAAATGTCTCCTGTAAAAACAATGCCGTACTGCCGGCATACAAAAACCATCTCTCCGTATACATGTCCTCCGCTTCCCTCCAGCACCTCAAACTCAAGATCCCCCACTGTAAAGCTTCCGATGTGAAGAAGCTCCTCATGGTTTTCAGGGGTATTTCCTTCGTCAATGATAATAAAATTATCGGTTCTTGGAGGCACATAACCGGAGATAATACGACTAAGCTTGCTGTAGCCCAGCCCTATATCATTATGCTCTCTGTAATCAGGCTGACCTTGATACTGACGCAGCAAATTGTCAGCACTCTTCTGGTTTAGGTAAATACTGACATTTTCAAGTTGTGAGAGCAGCCCGCAATGGTCCACATCAGCGTGGGAGATAAAAACTCTTTTTAGCTTGCTCTCCCAATTACCGAACAGCTTGTTGAAAATACTGAACATTTCAGTGCTATATACTGTATAGCCGGTATCTACAAGCACCAACTCGTTTTCAGTCTCCATTACATAAGTGTTGCTGCCACAGGGAGGCTGAATATTATAGAGGGTTACCATTGAGCTGACCTGTATTTTTTCAATATCGGCTTTAAAGTTACTACCCCTGTGCTGGCTTATAAAATTTGCAAATCTTTTAATATAATTAAAAACCTTTCTGGGATTCTCTCCTTTTTCCTGAAGCACCTGCCATATCCTGTTGGATTCCGATATAAATTCCATTGTGGTTTCATTGCTCAGATGCATCAGCTTTTGCATCTCATTTGCCAGTCGGATATAGAAAATAGTGTTGTCCAGGCTGTCCTCGGCACCATCATAATCAATAATATCAATCTGGTAAACCTCACTGATATCCTCCAACAGCATCTTAATCATTTTGGGATTTTCAATTAGCAAGCCCATCTTAAAGTCTTGAAATTCAGTATTATTGGAGCTGGAGTTAATATAGGATATATTTATTCCATACCTGTCGATAATCCGTAAAATAGGAAGTACCGCTCCAGCTTTGTCAGGAATCTTAATATTTACAACCACAACCCTGGTCTCAGAAATTTTTTCATTAAGGTAGCCAATGCTTCCTAATTCTTCTGCTATTTGAGTAAGCTCGGTCTCCCCAGCTTCCACATCAATAAAAAGGGTATGAAGATCAACAGCTTTATTGTAGCTGACTCGGACAATATTCCCCTGATGCCTTGCAATAATTTTTGATGCAAGCAAAAATGCTCCTGTTTTATCCGGCATATTTGTAATGTATGTTTTTCTTGGCATAAAGCTCCAATCCGCACGCAATAGGCGTGAATAAAAATAAAACTTTTACGTTAATAGTATTATACCTCACTTTTACCCGGTGAAACTTATATATGACAATATAACTGTAAGGCCTGAATCATGGAGGCTCTCATCACCCGTCCCCCATGCAACTGGACGGCTTTTCCCCGTGGTCTACATTCTATCAGGAACTTCTATTCCCAACAAATCCAGGCAGGTAGTCAAAATATCCTTCGTAAGGATAATAAGCTTAATCCATGAGGCCTGTCTTAATGAATCCTCTTCTGAGATAATTCTGTTATCATAGTAAAACCTGTTTAGCTCATTTGACAGTTCAAAAATATATTGACATAGCTTATGAGGCGCATAGTCAGCAAAGCTGCTTGGTATAACATCATTAAACTGCGCAAGCTTCAGCATCAGATTACGTTCGTTCTCGCTGGAGGGCAGCATAAAATTTACAGCTCCAACATTAAAATCGGGCTTCTTTGAATTGGCATAAATCAGGTCTATCGGCCAGGCTTACTGCTCCATAATCAGGTAAATAGTTGCGTTTCTCGAATGCGTCCTTTAATACTAAAGAAATAATTTCAGTCATTTTCATCATTTTCATACCTCCAGCATAATCATGGTATTTTCCAGATATAGAGCAAAAACCAGTGGAGCCATTTCAGGATCAAATAAAAAACCGTCCCTTATTGAAAATAAGAGACGGAATTATACCGTGGTACCACTCTAGTTGATTGTTCCTGCAATCCACTCGTAACCTTAACGCAGTTAACGTCATACCCTTACTTGCTAAGCTCAGGCAGCTTCTCCGAGGCCCTTCTTCTCCAAACTCATCCTGCAGGACTTTCACTCTGCTCCTGCTCGCTGTAGGAAATAAGATTTCGGATACTTTCCTCTTCATGGAATTTAATGATTATTTTCACTATTATATAATATGTAAATATGAAGTCAAGTACATAATTCAAATCAAGGTCAATTGGCGGTCATAATAGCCCTTTTTGTATGCTGCAATAATGTCCTCCATTTTATATAGGATGCCATTGCGGCGGCATTCCACGGCAAAAATGTCATATAGCTCCTTTGCTCTTGGTGAATGACAATCATAGGTTTCTCCGAACTGCCGAATATACTGCTCCTTCTTTTTAGGAAAAAGCACATCAAGCTTTTCATAAAACCAATCCCTTTGATTCATGCGCAGCGTAACACCCATTCCGGGATAAATAAACCTTGCACCGCTTTCACTGGCTTTTTTGACAATACCCAGGATATTGTCCTCATTATCCTCAATAAAAGGTAGTATAGGCATCATTAAAATGCCTGCAAATATTCCGCTGTCACTGAGTCTTTTAACAGCCGCAAATCTCTCCGAAGAAGAAGGGGCATTGGACTCCACCTTTTCAGCCAACTCATCCTCACAGCATGTAACGGTTACCTTAATCAGCACCGGTGAATGTCCTTGAATTTCTTTCAAAATATCAATGTCCCTGGTAACAAGGCTGCTCTTTGTGGCGATTGAAGCCCCGAACCCGAATTGATTAATAATTTTCAAGGCACCTCTTGTTAGCTCAAGCTCCTTTTCAAAAGGATTATAGGGATCGCTCATAGCTCCCGTTCCTACAACACCCTTTTTGCGTTTGGATTTAATATCACCATAAATAAGTTCAAGTGCATTCTTCTTCGCCCTAACCTGATCGAAATTTTCAACATGATAACATTCACTCCGGCTGTCGCAGTAGATACATCCGTGGTTACAGCCTTTGTATATATTCATATTATAGTTACAGCCAAACCAATTATTGTTTTCAGTATATCCGGATATTATAGTTTTCGCAGATATATATTCCATTTATTAACATTCAACTCCCCAAGTAGTATTTCATAGCATGCTCTATTTGTACTGTCCCAGTGTTTCTGATAACTCATTTATGATAATATCTCTGAGATATTCCGGTTCTATTACCCTGGCAGCCTTACCAAAGGATAAAATGTATCCATATAACCAGTCTGTTTCAGGGTATGAGGCATATACCTCAAAGCTGCCGTCAGCATTTTCAACTATGGAGCTTTCATCAAATTCATCATATACACGGTAGGCAACTGAGTTATCCAGCTGTAATCTGAAAGTAACCGACGGATAATTCTCGTCCCGGTCGTCCTTGAAAACTGAAGAATCAAACTGCTTTTTTTCAAAAATCTCCGCAGTTGGTTTAACTGCTTTCATCCTTGTTAGTCTGAAAATCCTATATGCCTTTCTTGTGAGACAATATGCCTTCAAATACCAGGTTTTATCCTTGAAGTAAAGTTGAAGGGGCTCTGCCTCACGTTTTGAATTCTGCCCGTAGGAACTGGAATAATTAAACCTGATGACCCGTTTATCAAGAATTGCAGTCTTAATTATATTATACTTTTCACTATTTCCTTCTCCCCAATGGGAAAAGTCAACATCCACCCAGCTATAGTCTTCCTTATTAAACAACCTGCCAAGCTTTGATAGTATACTGTCTGCTTCAGGAT
>JAEZIV010000308.1 GCA_023436515.1 Bacillota bacterium | reverse complement strand
TCTCTGAACCCCGAGAATTTTCTGTAATATTTTCCTTTACTGAATGAAGGTTTTCATGTATAATACTTTATTTGGGAAGATAATGTTTTTATTTTTATACAATTATGTCTCTTTATTCAAGTACCCTACTTAATATCGACAATGAGACAATGGATTATGGAGGTAGTTACTATGTATGACGTTGCAATAATTGGTTGTGGTATTTCCGGAATATTCGCCGGGTACGAACTGACAAAAAGAAATCCCGGGCTGAAAGTTGTAATGATTGAGCAGGGGAATGATATTTTTGAAAGACACTGCCCTATTGTGGCAAATAAGATTAAAGATTGTATCCGCTGTAAAACCTGCGATATTATGAGAGGCTTTGGCGGAGCTGGTGCTTTTTCTGACGGAAAATTCAACTTTACAACAGAATTTGGCGGCTGGCTGAATGATTACCTTGAGGATAATGAGGTAATGGAACTGATTAATTATGTAGACAGTGTAAATGTGGACTTCGGAGCAACGAAGGAGATGTTTTCAACATATACACCAGAAGCCAAGGCCATTGAAAAAAAGGCTCTTGAAAATGATCTTCATCTGCTTCAGGCCGCAGTTAAGCATCTTGGAACAGAAAATAATCTGGAAATACTGAAAAGGCTTTATAATCACCTGATGGAACACCTTGAGATGCTTTGTAACACTCAGGTTCTAAATATTACACCTTCTGGCGACAACTATGCAATCGAATTGCGCAATGAAAAGACAATTGATTGCAAATACCTTATTGTTGCTCCCGGCAGATCGGGTGCTGAGTGGTTTTCACAACAATGTAAGCAGCTTAAGCTGGATATGATAAACAATCAGGTTGATATCGGTGTGAGAGTTGAACTTCCGGCAAAGGTGTTTGAACATATAACCGATGTTGTTTATGAATCAAAGCTGGTCTACAGGACAAAGCAGTATGGTGACCTTGTCAGAACCTTCTGTATGAACCCATATGGTCATGTCGTTTCTGAAAATGTTGACGGTATAGTAACCGTTAATGGGCACAGTTACACAGATCCAAGCCTCAGAAGTGAAAATACAAATTTTGCTCTTCTGGTTAGCAACAGGTTTACACATCCCTTTAATGAGCCTTATCAGTACGGAAAGAGAATTGCCTCTCTCTCCAATATGCTGGGCGGAGGAGTTCTTGTTCAAAGGTTCGGAGATCTTATAAAGGGTGCCAGAACCAATGCCCACAGATTGGGTCAGAGCTTTACTCACCCTACATTAAATGCAACACCCGGCGATTTAAGTCTTGTACTCACAAAGAGGCATCTTGATAATATTATTGAGATGATCTATGCTCTTGATAAAATTGCTCCCGGTACTGCTAACTATGACACTCTCCTCTATGGTGTTGAGGTTAAATTCTATAGCTCAAGGTTGGAGCTTACAAGGGAGCTTGAGACAAAGCTTCCAAACATGTTTGCCATAGGTGATGGTGCTGGTGTTACAAGAGGCTTGTCACAAGCCAGTGCCAGCGGTGTTCATGTAGCGCGCACCATTTCTGATAGAATCAGAAAGTCCTGAGTACCGTAATCTTAAGAGTAATTTAAAAGAGTTTATATATAAAGGTTGGCTGTGTTATACTGGCCAATCTTTTTTGTGTCTCCATGCAATATCCTATATATGAACTCTTCAAGGGCTTCCTCCCATAGTTAAGCACTCTACCCGAATCAAACAGCAGAGCTTTTACACCATTAAACGTGAGCTCACCCATAATAATTTACCTCGCATAAACAAATAAACACAATTAGCGAAAAAAACAAGTACCCTCACAGGAGGTACTTGTTTTTTTATCTTTTAAACTTTATCAGGTTCGGGATATTCAACACCAAAGGTATCTACAGTAACCTTTTTCATTTTTTGCTCTTCTCTTGGCTTATCATTGTAGTCTCTCTTTGTGCTTACTATTCTATCTGCCTCCTCGATACCTTCTATTACTTTACCGAAGGCTGCATACTGTCCATCAAGATGAGGTGCCTTAGCAACCATTATAAAGAACTGAGAACCAGCCGAATTCGGTGCCATTGTCCTGGCCATGGACAGGACTCCCTTATCATGCTTTAAATCATTTTTAAAGCCATTGGCAGAGAATTCTCCCTTGATGCTGTAATCAGGTCCGCCCATTCCGGTTCCATCAGGGTCTCCACCCTGGATCATGAACCCAGGAATAACTCTGTGGAATATCACTCCGTCATAAAACCCTTTTTTTATAAGTGATATAAAATTGTTTACGGTGTTTGGAGCTATTTCAGGGTAAAGCTCGGCTTTCATAATATTTCCGTTTTCCATTTCAATTGTAACAATAGGATTTTTGCTCATTATTCTTCATTCCTTTCAAAGCTACAGCATTCAGTCTGCTGGAAGTATTAACTATATCAGTACCATTTTATAGTTTTTGTCCGGGATGTCAAGTATATTCATGGATTTTATGATATACTTTATAGTATTGCCGTAGGACCTTACGCTAAACACTTTTTTCTTAATCGGAGCATATATGAACACACTAATTTCAAAATTAAAGGCTATGGATATTACTTCAAAGAATTCGGTAATCTTTACTTTGGAAGGCGCTGTTGGGGCAATTATACTTAATCTTGCCAACCCCTTCTTTTCAATGTTCGCAAGACGTATGGGCGCCAGCGATTATGAAATAGGCTTGATATCATCACTTCCCGCACTTGTTGGTATTCTTGCTCTTATTCCTGGGAGCTTGCTGGTTGAAAGAAGCAGTGATAAGAAGAGAATAGTTTCAATGCTTATATTGCTTTTTGGAGTAATGTACCCCTTGGCAGCACTAACCCCATTTTTTAATGAATTTAAGGTTCCTCTTTACATATCAATAATTGCACTTATGAATTGGCCTTTCTCGGTTTTTAATATTTCCTGGCAGTCGTTTTTCTCTGATGTCATGGTATCAGGCTTTAATTCCGCATTTACCAGAAGAACGAGAGCGGCAACTGTTTTCGGAACGACTACCTCTCTGGCAGCAGGACTTCTCCTTGCGTACATACCTCGCAATGACAGTGAGAGAATAATCATGTACCAGGTTTTTTTCGGTCTGTCCCTCCTGCTTGCAATAATTCAGAGCTGGCTGCTCAAAAGGGTTACAGCTATTCAACCCTCTATAGGTAATCCAAAAAAAGAAAAGAGCCTTGCTCTTATTAAGGAATGCTTTAATAATATTCTGGTTTACAAGGAGTTTAGAAGCTTTATCCTACTGGCCTTTATTTTCCATATAGGCTGGCATATGGGTTGGCCGCTGTTTTTTATATATCAGGTGGATGTTATTGGTGTAAATGAGGCCTGGCTGAGCTATGTGAATGTCGCAGTAGGCTTTGCGGGTGTGCTTACTTATACTTTCTGGGGAAGACTCATTGAAAAAAAAGGTTCCCGACTGGTTCTATTTTTCGGATCAATTGGTTTGGCAGTAAATGCGTTGACAATTGTACTTGTTAAAACACAGTTTTTACTTCTTATCCAAAGCACCGTTACAGGACTTACCTTTTCAGCCTTTACTCTGGCAATATTTCAAAATCTCATTGAAGTGGTTCCTCAGAAAAACAAGACAATAAATATTGCGTTATATACAACCCTGATTTATATATCCCAATTTGCTTCTCCACTGGTAGGTGTATGGATTTATAAGCGTACATCAATTTCTACAGCTTTGGCTTTTGTTGGGGTTTTAAGGCTATCGGCAGCTATTCTGTTTTTAATAAGATATTTGAGAAGCAGGAAATATATACAGAAGGACAAAACCTATTCTGCATGAGACATATCACCCTCCTGCAGCACCCTGCAGCAGGTTAAATCCCAGTCTGTACTATTATCTATTTCAACAATGCTTAAGCTGGTACCATGTATAAAGGGCGGCTCCCACAGTTTTTCAACCGGAACGCCCTTAAAAATAGCCATCATTGTTTTGACTATGCCTCCGTGGGTTACAATAATTATATTGGAATCCTTATTTTCACTGATTATTTTCTTTAAAGTGGCTTCAATCCTTATTCTTACCTGATAAAAGTCTTCACCTGATAAGGCTTTGTACTGATGTGGTCTATTCCAGAAGGAATCCAACTGCTGCCTGTCAGAATCGGTATACTCCTCCTTAAGCTTTCCTTCTAATTCCCCAAGGTTAATTTCACGAAGGCTTTCGTCGGTAATAATAGTAATATTCCTATTACCCCTGATTAGCTCAGCTGTATGTATTGCCCTTTGGCTGGTACTGGAATAAATTGCTCTAAATTCGGTACTTTCAAGCAGCTTTCCCAGTGCCTCGGCATTTTTGATACCCTTTTGGGTTAAGTTGGAATTTTTCCAGCCTTGCATCCTTCCTTCAACATTCCACTCTGTTTCACCATGCCTGGTGATATATAATCTAAACATTACATCCTCCAATTTATTAAGCCTCCGTCGTACCT
>JAEZIV010000282.1 GCA_023436515.1 Bacillota bacterium | reverse complement strand
TCCTTGCTGTTTATGGGTGCAGGAGCAATTAGCTATGCTGTCGGTACCAGGAATATGGAGAGGTTGGGTGGATTAATTAAAAAACTGCCCTATACAGCTTTTTTCGTTTTTATAGGTTGCCTGGCCGTATCAGCTGTTCCGCCCCTCAATGGTTTTGCCAGTGAATATATTATTTTTCAGGCAATTATAAATAGCATTATCTGGTTTGTACCATCAGAGCACTCATCAATAGTTATTTTATTTGTCATAGTAGCTGCTTTACTGGCACTAACAGGAGCACTGGTAGTATTTAGCTATGTTAAGCTTTTTGGCATATCCTTCTTAGGAAAGCCGAGAAGTATTGAGGCTGAAAAGGCTAAAGAACCTGAAAGGCCGATGCTTATTGCATTAGCTATTTCGGCTTTTATGTGTATTATAACCGGTCTTGGTATAAATTACGTTATTGGGGTAATTGATAAGGTTTCGGTTGAATTAATAGGTATAAAGCTTCTATCAACAAACTGGTCAATTACTGAGTTTATACATTATCCAATAGATAATGGAAACTTTAGTGTTTCCTTCAGTCTGCTTGCTTTATTGGCTTTGATAGTATCTTTAGGCGTTATTGTTGCTGTCTGGGTACTAAGAAAAAGGACTTCTGTTCAGAGATACAATACCTGGGATTGCGGCTATACTTCTTTGACACCAAAGATGCAATACTCTGCTACCGGTTTTTCAAAATCCATCCGAATAATATTCAGAGGTTTGTTTAAACCAAACAGGGAACTTGTCATTACGGAAGGTAAAGAACCCTATTTTATCAAAAGGGGAAGATATAGCATGTCAACCGAAAAGGTTATAGAGAAGTATCTCTATAAGCCTTTTATACTTGCTTTGATTAATTTTTCAAGGAAAACTCGATTCAGAATACAGACGGGCAGTATACATACATATCTCATGTACTTCTTCTGTATTCTGGTTCTTATGCTGTTATATTATTGCTTTATAGCAAAATAGTTAGGTCTGTTAATACATTTTTGAGGATGGGGATAATGATTGCATCAATAGTAAAGTTAATATTTCAGATTGCTATAACATTATTAATTGCACCATTTTTCACAGGTATAATCAGGAAAATGAAGGCAAAAGTACAGCACAGAGTAGGTGCGTCGATTTTTCAGTCCTACTATGACTTAATAAAGCTGTTAAAAAAAGACCTTGTTGTTTCAGATACGGCTTCGTGGATTTACAATACGGCTCCGTATATTTACTTTATAACCTCAGTTATAGCCGTAAGTTGTTTACCTATAATTCGCGGTCTTACCGGATTCTCCTTCTATACAGATTTGCTTATTCTTGTATATGTATTAGCAGCAGGGCGTATATTTATGACTCTGGCAGGCCTTGACACCGGCAGTACCTTTGGCGGTATGGGCAGCAGCAGAGAGCTGTTGGTTTCTTCTCTGGCTGAGCCAGCCCTTTTTATTGTGGTTATAACAGTAAGTGCCGGGACAGGAGCAGCTTCAACAAATATTACCCGAATTTATGATTCCATATCATCCAATACGCTAAGTGCATTTACTCCAATGAATATTTTACTGTTTGTAAGTATGCTTCTTATTCTAATTGCCGAATCCTCAAGAATTCCTGTGGATGACCCATCAACCCATCTTGAACTGACCATGGTTCATGAGGCAATGGTCTTAGAGTATTCAGGCAGACAGTTGGCCTTTATTGAGATGGGAAATTACTTAAAGCAGCTTGCAATAATGACCTTTATGGCAAACATACTAATCCCTGTTGGGTTTAATATTGAGAATGTATTTTTAAGCTTTTTGATCTATTTAATAAAAGTGCTTATTATAGCTGTTATTGTGGGCATAGTTGAGATAAATACTGTTAAGCTGAGATTGTACAGCATACCAAATTTTGCGGTGTTAGCGCTTATTATCTCAATACTGGGCTTCCTGACAGGCTTTATATTAAAATGATGACTGATGAAAGTAATATGATTGTTAAAAGGAGTTCTTATGTATCACAATTTATTAAACCTGCTATCAATTTTGATGCTGATTTTTACATTTACCTTAATAGCAAGTAAACGTCAAAACTCATATATATCTACGTTCCGTGTACAGTCAGCTTTACTGGCCCTAATATCGCTTATTGTATCTGTAAGAGAAATGACCATAACCAGGGAGTTCAGTGAAATCCTTATTATGTTTGTTCTGATTGTGGCTTTTAAGGTAGTAATCATCCCGAAATATTTAAAGATTACTGCTGACAAGGTGGATTACAAGGTTGAGAAGGATTTTTTCATAAACATTCCAATGTCAATGATCATCTGCTGCGGACTGGTAGTTCTGAGCTGGTATGTTATTAATCATATTGAAGGATTAACTGATATCAATGCCAGAAACTTTTTAATTTATTCATTCTCCGTTGTACTGTTGGGATTGTTTTTTATGATAAGCAGAAAGAGGGCTATTGGTCAGATAATCGGTTTCCTTGTGATTGAAAACGGCATGTTTCTGGCAGCCATGCTAACAACAGAGGGAATGCCCATGATAGTAGAGCTTGGACTGTTCTTTGATCTGTTGACTGCTTTTATCATAATGGGTATATTTGTGTTTAAAATAAATAATACCTTTGATTCCATTGATATTGATAAGCTTAAGAATTTAAAAGGGTAGACCTTATAAATAATATAAAGCAGGCTAAATGACTATTTAGTTGGATGTTTACTCGTGATGGAGGTTGAAATGAACTTATTACTCTTAGCTATTCCCGCATTATCAGCCGGTTTAGTATGGACAAATAAAAATAAAATAGTAATACACTTAACAAACCTTTTGGGTGCCGGAGCTATGTTGATTATTTCAATTCTGGCTCTTGTAGAGGTAAACACAAACGGTACAATCAAATTTAATGGTTTTTTCAGAGACATTTTCTATATTGATTCCTTAAGTGTATACATATTGTTTATTACAGAATTAGCTTTCTTTCTTGTATCCTTGTATTCAATTAGTTATTTTGGAGAAGAGCTGAAAAGAAAGGCTATAACTCTTAATAAACTGAAGCTGTATTATTGTCTTTCAAATGCTTTTCTCTTATCTATGACGCTAGCGCTGACCACTCAAAATATGGGAGTAATGTGGATTGCCATTGAAGCCACCACTCTTGCTTCAGCATTTCTAGTGGGCTTCTACAATAATAAAAGATCAATTGAGGCTGCCTGGAAATACCTAATAATTTGTTCGGTAGGTATTGCTTTTGCATTATTTGGAGTAATCTTGCTTTATTATTCCTCTGCGATTGAGCTTGGAGCTACAAAGGAGCTTGTGCTCAGTTGGAATTATCTTCTGAAAAACGCCCAGGTGCTTGACCCAAGTATATTAAAGATAGCCTTTATATTTATACTTATTGGCTTTGGAACCAAGGTTGGGTTTTCACCAATGCATACCTGGCTCCCGGATGCCCACAGTCAAGCACCTTCTCCTGTGAGCTCCCTGCTGTCAGGAGTACTCCTTAACACAGCAATGTATGGGATAATAAGAGTTATGTCCATTGTAAACAAGAGTCTGGGCAACAGCAGCTATACTGGAAATCTGCTGCTACTGTTGGGCCTGTTATCTATAGGAACATCTGCTGTATTTATACTTGTACAGAGGGATTACAAAAGAATTCTTGCCTATTCCAGTATAGAGCATATGGGAATAATTGCTCTGGGGTTGGGTATATGTACCCCCGTTAGTATTTTTGCTGCATTATATCATACCTTTAATCATGCCATAACAAAATCTATGCTATTTCTTGCCACAGGAAACGTATATCTAAAATATCATACTAAAAAAATCTCCAGTATCAGGGGGCTTATTAAGACTATGCCTGTTACAGGTGTGGTATTTGTACTGGGAACCTTCGCTATTACAGGTATGCCCCCTTTCGGAATATTTATGAGTGAGTTTAATACAGTTGCAGCAGCAATTTTTTCAAAACGTTATCTAACGGCAATTCTTCTCCTGGTTTTTCTTGCGGCAGTATTCGGTGGCTTTACCAAGCAGCTGAGCAGGATGTTTTACGGTAATGTAAATAATCCTGATATACAAAGAGGAGAAACTAATATAATTGGACCGGTAGTACTGATTAGCTTACTGTGTATAGCATTACTGATGGGAATATATATCCCGGAGCCACTAAAAAACCTTATGGATAATGCTGTCGGTATTATATTGGGAACTGGAGGGAAGTAAGATGATTTCGGAAGCTATTTTAGATACAATAAACAGATTATTAGCTAGTTGTGTAATAGAAAGCAACCTGCTTAACGAGAACGAAATTTATACAGAAATCGCTCCTGAAGGCATAAAACAGGCATGTATTAATGTTTTCAGCAATATTGACTGTGTTTTGACAAATCTATTTGGAAATGATCTCTCTGAATCAGATAATCTAGTAGTTTACTATACCTTTTCTGTCAGATCCTCCAATACGCTGATAACCTTGCTTACAAGAATTGATAAAAAGCAGAAAATAGAACTGCCAACACTTTCTGATTTAATCCCTTCAGCAGCGTTTTATGAAAGAGAGATACAAGACCTTTACGGAGTAAGGTTTGCTGATAATCCTGATGGCAGGGAGCTTGTGCTCCATGGGAATTTTCCCCGCAATGTAAATCCCTTAAGAAAGGATTTCAAAGCAAATACCAGACTTGCTTATGAAAAGCATGAGGATAAGATGACCAGTATTTCAGGCTCGGGAGTTTTTGAAGTACCGGTAGGACCGGTTCATGCAGGTATTATAGAGCCTGGTCATTTCAGATTCAGTGTGGCTGGAGAGCCAATAATAAATCTTGAAGCAAAGCTATATTATGTTCATAGAGGCTTGGAGAAGCTATCTGAAAATGAGAGTTATATGAAGGTACTGCTTTTTTCAGAACGAATTTCCGGAGATGAGACCTTTACAAATTCCTTGGCTTATTGTCAGGCGATAGAAAAGCTCAGTGGAGTCAATTATCTCCCCGAATGGGCTATATACTCCAGAGTCGTTTTTGCCGAATTGGAAAGGATATGTGCCCATCTTGGAGATATATCAGGGTTGTGTGTAGATACTGCTTACCTATTTCCGGCAGCACAGTTTGCCATGATGAGACGTTGGATTCAACTTCTCTGTGAGCAGCTTACAGGCAGCAGATTTCTCAGAAACACCAACAAGCCCGGTGGTCTGCGGAGAGAATTTATCTGCAATAATGAGAAAATTATTCTAGAATGTATGCTAAAGCTAGAAAAAGAGTTTAATGATACTGTAAAAATTATTAAGAACAGCGGTATGTTCATTGATAGAGTTGAGCATACAGGAATACTACGCAAGGAAATAGCACAGGATTTAAATGCAGTAGGGCCGGCAGCAAGAGCAAGCGGTATAAATACCGATGTTCGGAAGGAGTTTCCGTATGCTGCTTATGATAAGCTGAAATTTAGTGTTCCCCAGCATTCCTATAGTGATGTTAACTGCAGAATGAATGTAAAAATTGAAGAAATTATTGAAGCAATCTCACTTATCAGACAAGCACTTGAGCGGATGCCTGAGGAGGGCTCGGTATGGGTTGCGGTCGATGAGCTAAGGCCGTATTCCTTTGCTTACGGAATGACTGAGGCACCAAGAGGGGAAAATATTCACTTTGTTATGACAGGTGAAAACAACACCATTTTGAGGTACAAGGTAAGAACTCCGTCTTTCTGCAATTGGCCTGCACTTTGCCATGCTGTAAGAACAAATACCCTTACGGATTTTCCTCTTATAAATAAAAGCTTCAATCTGTCTTATGCGGGTAACGATTTATAGTATATGTGCAGGACTAAATGTGAACATCAATTGCTTTTTTGTGACGGGAGGTTTATATGTATAACATAATAAAAAAATATTTTCAGCATGGAACTGTAACTGTTGATTATCCTAATAAGCCTATTAAAAGCTCTTTTATTACAGGTGCACCTGAGTTTGATTATAATAAATGCAGTAAATGCATGAAGTGTAAGGATATATGTCCAACCAGAGCAATTGTATTGATTGATAATGACAAAGAGAAAGCTAAGACTCCTGCAGTCAACTTGGATGAGTGCATATTCTGTCGTTTTTGTGAAGAAAGCTGCTCAAAAGGAGCAATTTTCTTTTCCAATAGGTTTGAACTTGCACAAAAAAGCCGTGAGGCTCTCAGAGCAACGCCTGCTTATATCCGGGAAAGTGAGTATATGGGACTGGATTATGAACTATTGGGAAAGCAGCTGAAGGAATGGGTTGCCTCAAAGTTCGGAAAGAGCTTGCATATCAGAGAGGTTGATGCTGGATCCTGTAATGGCTGCGATTATGAAATAAATGCTTTGGGAGGTCCTTATAATGATATCGAACGCTTTGGAATACATTTTGTAGCCTCTCCAAGACATGCAGATATGCTTTTAGTTACAGGCTGTGTGACAAGAAATATGGAGGAAGCATTAATAAAAACATATAACGCTGTGCCTTCCCCAAAGCTTGTGGTTGCTGTTGGAGCATGTGCCTGCAGCGGAGGTATATTCAAGGACAGCTATGCAGGAAGGAACGGTATTGACAGTGTTCTGCCTGTGGATGTCTTTATACCGGGTTGTCCCCCTAGGCCGCAAGCAATAATTTATGGTATACTTAAGGCCATAGGAAGACTGTAGCTAGTATTTTGTCATGAGGAAAGAGGAGATAGTAAGGCATGACTGAGAAATGTGAACTTTACGATAGAGAATGTATTGATTGCGGTGAGTGTGATATATGTGACTTGGAGCCGGGAAAGCACTGTGATGACTGCGGCCGATGTATAGAGGATTCAGAAGAGTATAGAAGTATTAATATTGAGGATTTTTTTAAGCAAAATGTTACTAAGGGCCAATTAAAGGCTATGGAGAAGAAGCTTTTGGAGCGAATGGCCGAAAGTGAGCAGAGTAAGGATAAATAAAATTAGCGAGGTTTTTCATTTAATGAAGGAAATTTATCTGGACAATAGTGCAACCACTAAGCCCTATGATGAAGTGGTTGATTATATAACTGAGGTTAGCAGGAATTATTACGGTAACCCCTCATCTCTTCATACTAAGGGAATAGCAGCTGAAAATCTGGTAAAAAAAGCACGAATGCAAATAGCAGAGGTATTAAAGGCTGATCCCAAGGAAATATTATTTACCTCCGGAGGAACGGAAGCAAATAATATGGCAGTTATGGGCTATTTGCGTGCAAATCCCCGGGCCGGAAAACATATAATCACAAGCCAAATAGAGCATCCCTCAGTCCTTGAAGTATTTAAGCATCTGGCGTTGGAAGGCTATAGGGTGGATTATATTCCTGTTGACAAGCAGGGTATTATAAACCTGGATGCATTAAGACAGGTTGTTGATAAGGAAACAGCATTGCTGAGTTTTATGTTTACTAATAATGAGGTAGGCGCTAATCAACCAATTGCTGAAATTGTCAGAATCAGAAAGGAATTATGTCCTACAGCAGTTTTGCACGTTGACGCAGTACAGGCTTTTGGTAAGACACAAATAAATGCTGCAGGTATGAGTATTGATCTATTATCATTAAGCTCACATAAGATTCATGGCCCGAAAGGTATTGGTGCACTTTATATTAAAAAAGGAATTAAAGTAAAGCCCATAATATTTGGAGGAGGTCAAGAGGCAGCACTAAGATCCGGAACAGAGAATGTTCCCGGAATATGCGGCTTTGGATTGGCAGCCGAGCTTTCATATGCTAAGCTGGAGGAGAACCATGTAAAAGTAAGTTCTCTAAAGAAATATTTTGTAAAAAAAATTAGGGAAGATTTTGAGAATGCTGTTATAAACTCTTCAGACGATGCATTACCTTATATAATTAATATATCCTTCGCTAATTTAAAGTCGGAGGTATTGCTACATCATCTGGAGCAAAAAAAGATTTATGTTTCGACTGGCTCAGCCTGTTCCTCACATAAGAGCAGTCATAGTCATGTATTAAAAGCCATGGGTGTTCCGGTAAAGTATATTGACGGTGCTATTCGATTCAGTTTATCTGCCGAAAACACGCAGCAGGATTTGGATCTTACTATTGAAGCACTGAAGGAGATAATTCCGGTTATTAGTATTAAGGGTCGTTTGAAGGCCTAATTATAAGTTTCCAGTTGAAGCGCAAACTGCAGCATAAACAGAAGTACTAACTGAGTGCAAGCTGCAGCATAAACAGAAGTACTAACTGAATGCAAACTGCAGCAAAAATAGAAAATGAGTGCAAACCTGAGTGCAAACTGAAGCGTAAACAGAAGTACTAACTGAAGTGTAGATTTATGTAAGAATCTGATCCAATGCTAATTTTATTAATAGTAAAGCTTAGTACAATAAGGATTTTATGTAGAGCATATGTGTAATATAAATAGCAAGCATTACTTTGGAGGGTAAAATGAAAAAAATAATTTTGGTTCGCTATGGTGAAATAATCTTGAAGGGCTTAAACAGACCTGTTTTTGAGGACAAGCTTATCGGTAATATAAAAAATGCTGTTTTAAAGGCGGGAAATGCAAAAATCTTCAAGTCTCAAGGAAGAATATATATTGAACCACAGGTTGAAGAGTATGATTTTGATTTTGTGCTAAATAAGATTACTAAGATTTTTGGAGTAGTTTCTGTAAGTCAGGTCTGGAAAATTGACACTGATTATGAGCAAATTAAGGCTACTGCCCTTATAGTTGCAAAGGAACTTGTTGCGAACAAGGGCTACAAGACCTTTAAGCTGGAAACCAAGAGAGGAAACAAGAAATTCCCGATGCAGTCACCTGAAATAAGCGCTGATGTTGGGGGATATCTACTTGAGAATATACCTGGTCTATCTGTTGATGTAAAAAACCCTGACTTTATTGTTCATCTTGAAGTTAGAGAGAGCTCCTATGTGTACTCAGAGATAATTAAAGCTCACGGCGGAATGCCAATAGGCTCAAATGGAAAGGCAATGCTTCTGCTTTCAGGCGGAATTGACAGCCCTGTGGCAGGCTGGATGATGGGTAAGAGAGGTGTGGAAATTGAAGCTGTTCATTTTTACAGCTATCCGTATACAAGTGAAAGAGCCAAGCAAAAAGTCATTGATCTTGCACAAAAACTGTCGGGCTACTGTGGTAAGCTAAAGCTTCATATAGTTCCCTTTACCGAGATCCAGCTGGCTATAAATGATAATTGTCCAGAAGATCAACTGACAATCATTATGAGACGTATTATGATGAAAATTGCTGAGATAATAGCACGAAAGACAGATGCAATGGCACTTATAACGGGAGAGAGCATGGGACAGGTTGCAAGCCAGACAATGCAGAGCTTATACTGCACCGATGCAGCAGTAAATATGCCCGTATTCAGGCCTCTTATTGGAATGGATAAGGTAGAGGTGGTTGATATAGCTCGTAAAATTGATACCTTTGAAACCTCTATTCTGCCATATGAGGATTGCTGTACTGTTTTTGTTGCAAAGCATCCTCAAACCAAACCAAAGCTTGAAAAAATATTGAAATCCGAGGGTGTTGTTGATTTCGAACCATTGATAGATAAGGCAGTTGAAGGAACAGAGGTAATTGTCCTTAAGCCTTAAGTAGTAGAGATGATTGATTTGGGATTATGGATTTTGTCCGTAATCCTTTTTTTGCAGGAAAACAACCTTCCAATTATATACAAAACGTTATATAATTGAGTATATTTATTCATAAGTCTATAGTAAAAGTAGAAATGTCCGTTAATAAGAACATAATTAGCCCGCCAATAATAGGTGTTTTTTTACAGCTTTAATAAGAATTAAAACTAAAGATAATAAAATCATTGCATAAATAATATTATTTATATTAACAGCATAGCTTGTAACATAAAGCTACGAGTTATATAAATACATAACGATGTAATTACATCGTTACTGATATTACAGACAAATATTATACTACATTTTAAGAAGTATTGTACTGTGATTATACTATTTGATTGGAGTATGCAATGACAAAGGAAAGTTACAGGAAGTTTATTAATGCTAAATTCATATTCCTTGTGATAGGAGGTTTAATTATTTTCACGGCAGCAGTTCTATTTGCCTACTATCTTAATGCGGGAAAGAAGCTGTCCTATGAGTACTTTTACAAGGGAGTATACATTGACGGAGTTGATGTATCAGGCTTAACAAAGGCTGAGGCATATGAAGCAATTAAGTTGGAAATTCAGAAAAATCATAAATCAACATCTATAAATCTGCGTTATAACGAAAATTCCTGGGAGATTCCACTCGGGAGTGTTGATTTCAGCTATGCTTATGAAGCTACAATCAACAGAGCATACAAGCTTGGAAGGACAGGTAACTGGATAAATAGGATAACTGCTATAAATCGATTGAGGAGAAAGCCGGTTAACCTTATCGTAGCTGCAAAATACAATAAGGTTAAGCTTATGAAAATTTTGTCAAAAATCAAGAATGAGGTCGATTTTTCTGCAACAAACTCCACATTCAATTATAATTATGGTAGAATAGTTTATACAAACGATATTGATGGAAGAAAGCTTGACCTAGAGACTAATACCGAGTTAATTGAGAGAAAGCTTTTAAATCGGGATTTTAGTGATGCCTTTCTTGAGGTCCAGACTGTAAAACCTTCAATAACGGTGGCTGACGTAAGTGAGATCAGAGATGTGCTTGGAGTATTCTCCACAAGGTACAACTCCAATAGCAGCAATAGGTCTCACAATATAGAAGTAGCTGGTAATAAGATAAATAATTACATATTGCTCCCCGGAGAGGAGTTTTCTATGGATTATGCCTTAGGTCCCAGAACCTCTTCAAACGGATATATGCAAGCGCCAATAATAATGAAAAGCCGCATTGTGCCAGGAACAGGAGGAGGTATATGTCAGGTGGCAACAACACTATACAATGCCGTTCTGTTATCCTCACTTAAGGTTACAAAGAGGGTACATCACTCGATTCCCTTAGGCTATGTTCCTCCCGGACAGGATGCTACTATTTCAGAGGGATATATAGACTTGAAATTTAAGAACAATAGAGATTATACTATTTGTATTGCTACTGAAGTGCGAAATGGAACCATAACAGTTAAGATAATCGGGAAAAAAGCTGAGGCTGAAACTGAAAAAAAGGTGTTACGTTCAGTAATAGTTGAGGAGTACGCCCCGCCTGAGCCTGAATACGTTATAAATAATGGTCTGTCAGATGGTCAGGTCAGGGTATTGGTAAGAGAGAGAAAAGGTATGAGAGTAGTTTTATACAGAGATACATATAATAAGCAGGGGGCTTTAACCGACAGTGAGATAATAAGCGAGGATATTTACAAGCCTGTACGTGGTAAGTTTGCTGTAAGTAGAAGAAATTATAAACCATAAACTTATAATGACATGCTAATGATTCAATATTCAGCTATTCAATTAACTATAAGACTAGGGGTAACAAGATATGAATAATTTGCTTTACAACAAGAAAATTATATGTCCTGTGTGCAATAAGGAAATAGAGGTAACTAAGGTTAAGACAAAGGGCTGCAAGGTTAGATCAAGGGATACCGATATGTGTGTACACTATGAGGAACTGAATGTTCTTTTTTATGACGTATGGGTATGCGAGGTATGTGGATATGCAGCACTGCAAGATAAGTTTGAAGGGATATTTACAAAAGACATAGCGGTTATTAAGGACAAAATTACAAAAAACTGGGTACAGAGAAGCTTCACTGGAGAGAGAGATGTAGATAAGGCGCTGGAAGCCTTTAAGCTGGCACTTTTGAATCTCAAGGTAAGAAATGCAAAGGCCAGTGAGCTTGCAAAGGTATGTTTAAGAATAGCTTGGCTATATAGAGATAAGAATGACAATAAAAAGGAGATAGAATTTCTCACTTTTGCACTCAATTCTTACAATGAAGCTTATTCCAAGGAAAGATTCCCCTTGGACAAGCTGGATGAAGTAACCTGCATGTATATCATTGCAGAATTATTTAGGAGAGTTGGAAAGCTGGATGACTCCATACTTTGGTTCAGCAGAATTGTAGCTTCACCTGAGGCTAGAAAAAATCCAAGATTAATAGATATGGCACGGGATCAGTATCAGTTGGCAAAGGACCAGCTGGCAGAGGCTGAGGCAGGTGCGTAAAGGAGAAAGCTCTTAATGGAGGCTGGAAAAGTACCAAACGAAATACTAGATAAATTTGTTTTTAGCAAGCTAAATAGCTTTAGAGATGATATTATTCTCAGACCCGGTATCGGAGAGGATTGTACTGCAATAGATTTTGATAATTACGCATGTATACTTTCAACAGATCCTATAACCGGAGCCTCCAAGGATATCGGACAGCTGGCAGTGCATATTTCCTGCAATGACATTGCCTCCTGTGGTGTTGCACCTCTTGGATTGATGGTTACAATACTGTGCCCTGTGGGAACAAGTGAAGCCGAGCTTGGGAGGGTCATGGAGCAGATTTCTGAAACGGCTTCGAAACTGAACGTTGAAATTATCGGAGGACATACAGAGGTCACCTCAGCTGTTAATAAGATTGTAATCTCATCAACCTGTATAGGGAAAGCTCCAAAAAGCCGGGTTATATCCTCTCGGGGAGCAAAGCCCGGGGACAGTATAATTATTACTAAGAGTGCCGGACTTGAAGGTACTGCCATACTGGTAAAGGAGCTTGAGGCTAAGCTGATCGATAAGGTTACCGAAGAGCAGCTTGCTAAGGCAAGGAGCTTTATCGATTTAATCAGTGTAGTACGTGAGGGCGTTATCGCAGGTGAATTTGGTGTGTCAGCTATGCATGATATTACTGAAGGCGGTGTTCTGGGGGCAGTTTGGGAGATAGCTGAAGCCTCAGGAACAGGTATTTTCATTGACAGGGATAAAATTCCTGTTGAGGATGTGACTGACCAGATATGCAAGGCCCTTAACCTTGATCCTCTAAAATTGATCTCCTCAGGCAGTATGCTTATTACCTGCCATAAAGGTGAAGAGCTTTGCTGCTTACTTGAGAAAAACAGCATAAAGGCTACTATTATAGGTACAGTTACCGAAAACAGCAGCGAAAGGCTAATTAAATGCATGGATGGGTCAACAGTACCGATTGAACCACCTGAAGCTGACGAGCTTTACAAGGTAATATAAAAATGAACTATTTAGGATAAAGAATATCTTTTTAGGATATTCTTTATTTATTCGATTAAAAACTTTACAATGCTTTAATTTTAGGGCTTTGGGCTGTATGCTATAAAAAGAACCAGAATTTAGTATCTACCGAAAATAAATAGCTGTATATTTATGTAGAAAATTTTTTACTTTTGCATAAATACTTTATAATCAATTGACAATCCTTAGGGATTTTTAATATAATTTATTAGGAGTCTTTCCTGGGAACACAAATATTTTCACCTGAAAGACTAAAAGGGTTCATTACAAATTTGTCAATTATAGATTTGACAGGAGCGGAGGTAAGTTTTGTATAATATCGACACAATAAAAAAGTTTGATCCTCAGGTGGCTGAGGCTATTGAAATGGAACTTAACAGACAGAGAAATAAAATTGAGCTGATTGCTTCAGAGAATTTCGTAAGTGAAGCTGTAATGGAAGCTCTTGGGACTCCCTTAACAAACAAATATGCCGAAGGCTACCCCGGAAAAAGATATTATGGTGGCTGTGAGCATGTTGACATAGTTGAACAGCTTGCTATTGACAGAGCAAAGGAAATTTTCGGTGCAGAGCATGCCAATGTTCAGCCTCACTCAGGCGCTCAGGCAAACTCAGCAGTGTATTTCGCATTTTTGAATCCCGGAGATACTATTCTAGGAATGAATCTTGCTCATGGTGGACATCTCAGCCATGGCAGCCCTGTTAATATTTCAGGTAAGTACTACAAAGTAATTCCGTATGGTGTCAGAGAGGACAATTGCTACATTGATTATGAGGAATTGAGAAATTTAGCAAAAGCAAATTCACCCAAAATTATTGTTGCAGGTGCCAGCGCCTACCCAAGAACCTTGGATTTCAAAGCCTTTAGAGAGATAGCCGATGAGGTGGGAGCTATACTGATGGTAGATATGGCTCATATAGCAGGTCTTGTTGCAGCCGGCTTGCATCCAAACCCTGTACCATACGCCGACATAGTAACAACCACTACTCACAAAACCCTAAGAGGTCCAAGAGGTGGTATGATACTCTGCAAGCAGGAATATGCAAAAAAAATTGACAGTGCAGTATTTCCTGGTAACCAGGGAGGACCATTAATGCATGTGATAGCTGCAAAGGCAGTCAGCTTTAAAGAAGTGCTGACCGACGAGTTCAAGACTTATCAGCAGAACATTATAAAAAATGCAAAGGCTCTTTCAGAGGCTCTAATGAATAAAGGCTTCAGGCTTGTTTCAAACGGTACAGACAATCACCTGATGCTTGTAAACCTGACCAATATGGATATTACTGGTAAGGAAGCCCAACACAGGCTGGATGAGGTATTCATAACCTGCAATAAGAACGGCATTCCCTTTGATACACAAAGTCCTTTCATAACAAGCGGTATCAGATTGGGTACTCCTGCTGTAACCTCAAGGGGCATGAAGGAAGAGGATATGGTTGAGATTGCAGAGCTTATTCACTTAACTATAACAGATTACGATAACTCACAGGACAGCATCAGAAGCAGAGTCCAGACCCTTTGCAAAAAATATCCATTATACGGAAAGTAATAATATACAATTTTTAGATAACCTCAGATAACTTAAGAATATTAGTCATAATGTTCTTAAGTTATTCTTTAATACTTAGGTTTATTAACACAGAATATGGAGATTGAACTATGGACATAAAATTAGGATTTCTGGGCACGGGAAATATGGGTGCAGCTCTTATAAAAAGTCTTGTTAAATCAAGCTTTTTACCGGTGGATAAAATATCAATGTTTGATGTTGATATAAATAAATTGAAGCAGCTCAAGAGTGAAACCGGGGTCAGTTACTTTGAAACAGCAAAGGAGCTGGTTCAGTGGTCGGATATTGTTGTGCTTGCGGTGAAGCCAAATATCCTAAAAAGCGTTCTCGAAGAGCTTAAGCCTGTTATTGATGACAAAAAGGTAATCGTTTCCTTTGCTGTAGGTATTCCCATAAGCTTTTATGAGAACATTCTCGGAACAGATAAAAAGCTTGTCAGATCTATGCCTAACACACCTGCTATGGTGGGGGAAGGGATGACCTTGATTTGTCAGAATGCCAACGTGACTGAGCTGGAGTTTGCTATAGTGAAGCAGATGTTTGATTGTGCAGGAAAATGTGAGTTCCTGAGTGAGAAGCTGATGAGCGAGGTCACAGCACTTACCGGCAGCAGCCCTGCTTACGTTTTCATGTTCATTGAAGCCATGGCAGATGGAGCCGTACTGTCGGGTATACCGAGGGATATGGCGTACAGACTGGCTGCACAGGCTGTCCTTGGCTCGGCTAAAATGGTTCTGGAAACAGGGCTGCATCCCGGTGTATTGAAGGATCAGGTTTGTTCACCTGGAGGAACTACCATAGAGGCTGTCAGTACTCTTGAAAAGAATGGCTTCAGATATAGTGTATTGGATGCAATGAATGAGTGTACGAAGAAGGCACGATTAATTGGAGAAGCCTATAAGTAGCTTGAACTTTCGCGCGCATTTTTTTATACTAAGTTTAGAGTTGAGAAAATATTTGTAAAGGAGAAGAATTATGGATTTTATAACCCTTGCAAAAGAAAGATATTCGGTAAGGAAATTCAGTAAGAAACCCATTGAAAAGGATAAGCTGGACCTTATTCTTGAAGCAGGCAAGCTTGCACCTACTGCTTGTAATTTCCAGCCCCAGAGAATTCTCGTCCTAAATAGTGACTCGGCGCTTGAAAAGCTGAAGGCTTGCACAATGTATCACTTTAACGCTCCTGCTGCATTGCTGGTTTGCTATGACAAAACCATTGATTGGCACAGAGAGTATGATGATAAGAACAGTGGGGATATTGATGCCAGTATAGTAGCAACACACATGATGATGGAAGCAGCCGACATTGGGTTGGGTTCCACCTGGGTAATGTATTTTGATCCGAATAAAATCAAAGAAGCTTATAACATACCTGATAATTTTGACCCTGTAGTGCTGCTGGTGCTAGGCTATCCTGCAGAGGATGCTGTTCCCGGAAATGGTCATATTCAGCGTTATGCCATTGATAAAACTGTGTTTTATGACAGTTTTTAAATTGTAGTGTTTAGAAAATTAGCCACACTGAGCTATCCTTTTTGAACCTTATCGGTTATTTTGATAAACAAGAATTTCTGAGTATTCGGGAATTCTTGTTTTTTATGCCCGTCACCGGAGCTTTCTGCATCGTGACAAGCCTGAAGCCGTTGGTTTGTAAGGTTAACTTTTATAAATTAAGATTTAAATTGGGAATGCAAGGAGGAGATAATTATTAGCAGAATGCTTAAAATAGACAGAATCGCGAATTATGAATTAATTACAGGATTGACTCTACTGATTAATCTGCTATAATTAAAAAATGTATTTGAACACTGTTCATAAAAAGGATGTGTATTAAATGCCAAAGATTATTGAGAATATAAGGGAAATATTGCTCGAGAATGGAAGACAAATGCTGCTTGAGGAGAACTATAGCGAATTTAACCTGAGGAACCTTACGAGAAAATGTGGTGTTGGGTTAGGTACTTTTTATAATTATTTCTCAAGTAAGGAGGATCTGGTATACAGTATTTTCATGAATGATTGGGAAAAGACCTTAGGTCTGCTTGAAGATTTAAAGTTCAGGAATATATCCTTTAAAGAAAAAATATTTCTGCTTAATAAGTCACTTGAAAAGTTCCTGGGCCAGTATCTGAAGGTATTTAGGGAGATAGCAAGTCAAAATAACCGCAGTTGTCCGGCAGATTATTATGATAAAATCGGCAACAGCCTTGAGGAGTTGGTTGAATACGAAAGAAAATCAGGTAACCTAAATACAAAGGTTACATCAGACAAACTAGCACGTTTTATATTGGTCAATTTATTTGATCGCATTAAGAATGAATATATGAGCTTTGACGAATTATTTGAATGCATGAATTTTTAAGAAAGGTGTGGTTCATATGAGTGAGCTGGCAAAGAGAAAGAAAGTCAATTTTGGAATGATAATTGCATTATACCTTTTTGGTATATTTATGGGTGCTATAGATACAGGAATTGTCACCCCTGCAAGAACAATTATTCAGAACAATCTGGGGGTTGATGAAAAAACAGGAATATGGATGATAACCATATATACCCTTGCATATGCGGCAAGTATTCCAATAATGGGAAAGCTTGCAGATAAGTTTGGAAGAAAGTATATCTACTTAATAAGTATTTTTCTATTTGGAGTAGGTTCACTTTTTTGTGGACTTTCAAAGGAGTTCGGAAGCTTTGGAGTTCTACTGGTAGCCCGTGCGGTTCAGGCAATAGGTGGTGGAGGTATAATGCCTGTTGCTACAGCAGAGTTCGGTACTAGTTTCCCTCCGGAAAAAAGGGGCATGGCACTAGGACTTGTTGGTGGTGTTTATGGTATAGCCAACATTTTTGGATCTTCTATGGGAAGCGCTATTTTGGATATATTTGGGAAGGATGCTTGGCAATTTATATTCTATATAAATATTCCCATATCTCTGTTTGTATTAATCTTTGGATTTATTTATCTGCCTAATACTACCATTAGCTCGGTAAAGAAAATAGATAAGCTGGGCATCCTGCTTGTAGTTTCAATGGTCTTGTCCCTGCTTTACGGCTTAAGAAACATAGACTTTTTTGATTTTATAAATACTATTCAGAGTACAAAGGTGTATCCTTTCCTTATAATATTTGTGGTATTACTGCCATTGTTTATAATAGTTGAAAAAAAGGCCGAGGACCCTGTTATAAATCTGCAATACTTTACAAATAAAAGAATAGTAATAACACTTATTGTTGGTTTTATATCAGGTATTGTTCTTATGGGTATGATTTTTATCCCTCAATTTGCTGAAAACTCGCTAAAGGTAGCTACAGGAAGCGGAGGCTATTTTGTAATCATTCTTGGAGTATTTACCGGAGTATCTGCTCCTCTTTCAGGTCGACTAGTGGATAAGTTTAGTGGAAAAAAAGTTTTGATATTGGGCTTTTCCATATCCTTGACCGGAGCACTGTTCCTTATTTTTGTTGCAACCAGATTTCAGGGAATTGTAGAAGTAATAATAAGCCTTCTGCTCATAGGCTTGGGACTAGGCTTTATAATGGGTGCACCCCTTAATTACCTGATGCTTGAGAATACAAAAAAGGAAGATTCCAACTCGGCCCTCGCAACACTCTCCCTTATCAGGTCCATCGGTACAACCATCGCTCCTGCATTAATGGTTGGCTTCCTGGCACATGCCGGTGGAGCCGTACAAGGAAACATCATGGAAATACTACCTAATGAGGTTGATTCACCAAAGCTGCCCTATGCTCAGGAATTAACCGTAAAGCTAAATGACTTAAAGGCCGATCCAAACATGAAGGAAAAGCTTGCTGATGTTGTTATCCCTGATTTTTCCTCCAAGATCAAGTTTGATATGAAGGGAAATGGCGAGTTTAAGATGTCGGATAACCTTGTTGAGCTGATGAAGACCTCTGACGTTACAAATATTACTGAAAGAGTAAAGCTATTATCTTCTGAAATGTTCTCTGAAATGTCACCTAAGCTTGTTTCAGATATACAGAATGGTATACAAAAGGGAATAGACGGTATTGAAACCGGACTACCTGAAATCACTAAAAATCAAGAGGATTTGCAGAAGGGCTACGAAGGTTTAGATTCTGCGATAAAAGGAATGATGGATGGAGTTTCAGGACTTGATAAAGCAATAAGCGAGATGAGTAATGCAGTTACTCAGCAAAAGGCTGCATTGTCTCAAATGAATAATCTATATCAGCAGATGGAAGCAATGACTAAGGGCGGTGGTACAGGACAATCAGGTATGCCATCTAATGTAACAGGACAATCAGGTATGCCATCTAATGTAACAGGGCAGTCAGGAATGCCTGCTAATGTGACAGGTCAGTCCGGCATGCCAAACCAAGCTGTAACACAGCCTATTAATAGTATTGTTGATATGATTCCAGCTGCTGTAAAGGCAAAAATTCCGAAGGATGTGCTTGAACAGCTGAAGGATGTTAAAACACCTCAGGATCTCAAGAAAAAAATCAACGAGCTATCAGCAGCTGAAGCCACTCTCAGCAGCAAGATAAAGGACCTACAGAAACAGCGTGAGGAGCTTCTAGCTCAAATAAAGGATACAGAAGCTAAGCAGGAGCAAATGGCAAAAGCCTTATCAGGACTTAAGACTGCCAGAGCGGATATTGATGATACCTTAACTAAAATGACCACTATGAAGAATGCAGTTCCAGATGCTTTTAAGGAAGCTGAAGCAAATTACCTTACAGAAATCAACAGATTGTCTCCAAAGGTAGAGGATACCTTCCAGGAGACCTTGAATGTAGGCTTTAAGCAGGTATATATGACAGTTGCTATTTCCTCAATTATTGCCCTGATCATACTGTTATTTTACAGGAAAAAACCAGTTGAGGAGAGTCAGGTAGTTTAATAGGATATCTGACTAGCCAGACTGGCGCTAGAGTAAAATTATTGTAGGGTTTTAGAGGAATAAATTTCCAAAATCAATTGAAAAAGAAGATAACATCCTGTTATGATATTAGTTCTCACACA